>JAAFHJ010000317.1 GCA_013298325.1 Myxococcales bacterium
GGGTCGGCGCTCCGTGCATAGAGCAAAGAATCGCGTGCATCATCCAAGCTTCCAAGGGCGAGCGCACAGTCGGCAGCACCGAGGGAAGCACGCAGGAGCAGCTCGCCTTCGAGGCCTCCGAGGGCGGCCCGGAAGTAGGGGAGCGCGTCCTCGAACCGGTCGTCTCGGCGCTCGAGTTCGGCACGGGCCAGGTAGACGTCCGGCTGGGGGGCAGCCGCGAGGAGCGGCTCAAGGAAGGCGCGCGCTTCGTCAATTTCGCCGAGGCGCGCGAGCACATCGACGAGCTCAAGGCGGAGCTCTTTTCCACGCATCGATGCGGCGTGCTCTTTCGAAGCGGCCCGCTCGAGATGACGGACAAGATCGCGCAGAAGCGATGGCTCCGCGGAGGCAGCGACGGCCGCGCGAGCGGTCTCAAGGGCGGCGTCGTCATCGCCAAGTTCCCCTGCAAGATCGGCACGTTCACGAAGGAGCGCCGCGCGATGGGTGCCGGTGTCGTTGGCGAGAGCGTCTTCGACCGTCGCGAAGGCTTCGTCGAGGGCGCCTGCGGCACGCAAATGCCCCACCAATTCCAATTGAAGCGCGCGGACCGTGTCATCCCCTTCGGGGACTTCCGCGAGCGCTTCACGGATGACCGCGGCGGCGGCGACCGGATCCTCACGGGTGTCGCGATGGATCGCTGCGGCGTCGCGGAACCGAAGCACCTTCGCGTCCCAAGTCGTCGCAGCGAGGGCCGACTGGCGCAGCAAGTTTGCTAGGCGCTCCCACTCGCCCTTGTCGCGGCAGAAGCTCTCAAGGCGGGTCCGGAGCGTTTCCGAGGTCGGGTCGGCGACGAGGCCGAGATCGAGGGCCCGGAGCACGCCGGCGTCGTCGTTGTCGGCTTCGCGAAGGGCGACGAGGTCGAGGGTGTGGGCCGCCGTCCACTCGCCACGGGCGTGTGCCAGCAGGCGCTCAATTGCTTCCGCGCGGCCGCTCGCGTCGCCATGGCGGCGCTCGAGGTCGACCAACGTAAGAGCAATTTCGCGATCTTCCGGTACACGTTCCGTCGCTTGGAGCAAGAGCGCACGCGCGTCGTCGATCTCGTTCTTGCGGAGATGAATCTTCGCCCGGCGGAGGGCGGTCGCCGCGAACGGGGCCCCGTCATCGAGGTCGCGGAGGGTGTCGAGGGAGCGGTCGAGGACGGCGGCGAGCGCAACATCATCGCCGGCGTCGGCGTGGAGTTCGGCGAGCTCGGCGAGGGCGACGGCGTCGTCGGCGCGCTCATCGATGACCTTCTCGAGGGCGGAACGGAGGGCGCTGTCGTCGTATCGGAGGCCATCGCGGAGTACGGCGATGTGGCGTTTCCGCAATTCATCGCGAGCGGTGGAGCTCTCGGCGTTCGTAGCGAGGCTCGAAAGAAGCTCGGCCGCCTTGTCCCATTGTTTGGTCCGCTCGTAGCTCTTCGCGAGTTCGAGACCGAGGTCCTCCCGCCCGAGCTCCTGGTAGATGCTTTCGAGCATCCCCTGGGCCACATTCGCGTGGCCGTGCTCGTTGGCAAGGGCCGCCGCCTGCTGAAGAAGGGCAAGCTTTGCTTCTTCGTCGTCGAGGAGGGAGGCCGCCTCCTGGAAGAGGGAGAGTCCGCTATTTGCCTCGCCGCGAATCAAGCGCGTCTCGGCGAGCTTCGTGAGGGCCCAGGCACGATCCCCGACCGTCGTCGGGTCGTCGAAGGCGTCGGCCGCTTCGCGAAGGGCCGTCTCAGCGAGCGACCCATCGCCCGCTTCTTGGGCAAGTAGCCACGCCTGTTCAAAGGGGGCACGCGTCTTTTCAAAGGCGCCGACCCGCAAGAGCGCAGTCACCGCAAGCTTCGTCTGGCCGCTCCGCTTCGCCGCCTTTTCAAACAACGAAAGTGCCGTCCCCTGATCGGGCCACGTATCGAGGGCCGACTCCATGATCGTCGCGACGGCGGCCGCTTCGTCGGCGGTCTCAAAGGCGCGGTCGAGGAGGGTGCAGGCCTCGTCGACGCCGTCTTCCGTACGAACCAGGAGGCGCGCAAGGCGTTCCCGGCGGGCGAAAGGTGCATCTTGCATCGAACCCGAGAAGACGGCATCTCGCAGGAGAGCGAGGAGGGCGTCGTCGCTTCCGGTCGCTTCGTAGGCGGCCGCGAGGCGCTCGCGGAGCACCTCGTCCTCGGGGAAGAGCCCTTGCGCCTCCTCAAGCCAGGGGATCGCGGCGGTGGCATCTTCGAGGTCGTCGGCGAGGATGCGGCCGAGGTCGGCGACAATCGGCCCCCGGAGATCTTCGACGCGGACGTTCGGATCGGCCTCTTCGCGATCGTTGGCGAGGGCGCCGAGGCCCTTCTCAAGGATCTTCACAAAGTCGCGGAGCGGCTCCTTGGAGCCGTTCGCAGCGTCGCGAGCCAGGCGCTCGCCGAGGGCGCGACCTTCCGCGTTTTCCGGGAAGAGTGTGAGCGCGAGGAACACACGCTGCCGCGTCTCTTTGCCGTCCGAAGCAGCGTCTGTTCCGTCGGTCTCGAAGGCGGCAAGCTCAAGGGCCGCACGCGCCTGTTCGCGGTTCTTGATCCCCTTCTCGAGGCGCTTTTTAAGCGAGCGGACGAGCGTCGTGCGGTCGCCACGGGATCGAAGGAGCTTCTCAAATCGGACCGCTTCTTCCGGACTTTCATCGGCCGCTTCAAAGGCCGATTCGAGGATTTCTTCGGCGCGCTCCCCCTCCCCCTTCTTCGTTGCGATCAGGGCGAGTTCGAGGAGGACTTCCGTCTTCGCGATCCGGCGCGGACCTTCGTCGACCTCGCCGGAGCGACCGGCGGTTGCACGCCGGAGGACGGTGAGCAGGGCGCGGTAGGCGCGCTCCGCGCGATCCCAAGCCTCTTCGTCGCGGGCGAGCGCCGCCATCGACGCGAGAACCTCCGGGTTCGTTGCGTCAATTTTGCTCGCGAGTTCAAGCTCTTCGAGCCCCTTCTGGCGCTCCCCTTCCCGCAGCCAGGCGTGGGCGAGGTGGCGGTGGGTTCGGGCACGCTCCTTCGGGCGGCGCCCTTCAAAGCTATCGATGATCTTCCCGAGGATGGCGCGCGCTTCCGCGGGGGAACCGCTGTCGGCGAGGGCGTCGGAAAGCGTGTATTGCGCACGTACGTCGTCCGGCTTTAGGGCGACGGCGCGGCGGGCGACGTCGACGGCGAGCTCCTGACGCCCCTCCGTTCGACCATAAATTTCAGCCGCTTCCGAAAACGCGGCGAAGGCGGCGTCGCTGTCGAGGGTGCCATCGGCGGCAAGGACGGACGCCCCACGACGGACGAGGAATGCGGCGAGGTCGGCCTCGTCCCCCCGGTCGCGGAGGCGGACCAAGAGGGCATCGGAGACGCCGCGGTGGGTCGCGTCGTCGTCGAAGGCGAGCGCGAGGACCTTCTCGGCGCGCTCCTTCTGCGCGGCCCGTACGAGGGCGTTCGCGAGCCGGAGAGCGACTGGTGCGCGCTCGTCCCCTTCGGCGGCGGCGAGGCGCTTCTCCAGGTAGGAGGCCGCCTCGCCGAAGGCGCGGCGGTTGATGGCGATCGCGGAGAGCTGGTCGAGGGCCTCCGCAGAGCCGTCGAGGGCGTAACGGGCGAGGAGGTGACGCTTGGCGCGCACGTCGTCGCTGAGGGCCGTCAACGCGATCTGCGCGGCGCGGGCGTGGAGAGCCGCGGCGACGGAGCTCTCCCCGTCTCCGGCGTGGAGTTCGGCAAGATCGGCGAGCTTATCGGCCGCTTCCGCGTGAAGCCCTTCCGATTCAAGGGCGGCAAAGATCTCCGTTTGAATCGCGACGTTCTTCGGCGCCAAACCAAGTGCTTCACGAAGGGCGGCGAGGCGAGCGTCGCGGCGACCGGTGCGGAGTTCGAGGGTGGCAATTCCGAGAGCAGTTTCCGCCTTTCGCTCCGGATCTTTGCGGGCGCGGAAGCGATCTCGTTCGACGGAAAGCATGCTCTCAACGTCATCGGCGGCGACGTAGGCGGCGTAGAGTTCGTCGAGGGGCGCTTCGTCTTCCGGGCGCTCTTCAAAGAGCGTTCGGTAGAAGGTGTCGGCACGATCAATGTCGTTACACTCTTGGCGGGCGAGGCGGGCCGCCTCGAGGAGAAGCGCCCGACGACGCTCGGGAAGAAGTGTGTATCCCGCACCTTCTTCGGCGATCGTGAGGGCTGCTGCGGCATCCCCGCGCTCCCGCTGGACGGCGAGCAGCGTCGTCGTCGCAAAGTCGACGTCGTCGAGTTCGGCGCTGGCGTCCGACGGAGCCATTCCGGCGTCGCGGACGGTAAGGGCAACGCGGCGGAGTTCGTCGGCGAGGGCGAGGCGGCGGTCGGCCGTGAGCCCCGACGCAGCCGCGACGACGTTCGCCTCGCGAAGCTTCGCGGCATCGCCACCTTCCAAGCGCGAAAGCGCTTCGAGGGCGTCGACGAGCGCTTCGCTGGCGCCACGGGAACGACGCAATGCGACAAGTTCCGAAAGAAGATCAAGATCTTCCAGCGCCTCTGCCCAGGCCTGCGAAAAGACGCGGTCGGCGCTCGCGAGGTCGCTGGCGATGTCTCGGTACCAGCGACCGACCGTCACAAACAGCAGCCCACGCAGGCGGGCCGTCGGGCAGGCCGCCGCCTGGCCTTCAAGGGCGGTGAGGAACGGCCCCCAGAGTTCGACAGCTCCGGCAAGGGCGGCGGCGGTCGCGTCGCGAACGGCATCAAAGAGATCGGTCGTGAGGCTGGCCGTTTCCACGAGGGAGGTGGCGAGGATGGCGACGTCTTCCGCAGCGACGGCGGCATGGACAACACCGAAGCGCGCGTCGACGTTTTCGGCATCGACGCGGCTCACGCTCCGGTAACGATCCCGCGCAATAGCCCCCTGATTTTGCTGCGCAAATCGAGCCGCAACCAGGAGCGTCAATCGTACTTTTTCCGGAATCTCTTTGCCAACACGCCCCTCCGTGAGGGCAGTGTCAATGGCAGAAGTTCCCGTGGCGAAGTGCTCGCCGACGGCCAAGCGGAGGAGGGCCGACTCGGTCGTCATCGTGGCGTACGACTCGTAGGCGCGGAGGGCGAGACCGAAGGGGGCGTCGGAGCCGTCTTCGGCGGTCGCTCCGTGCGCTTCGACCATCGCCAAGCTCTCGAGAAGCACAAGCGCCCGGGCGGCACCGTCTTGAACGACCGAGAGGCGGACTTCGGTAATCGCCGGGATTTTCGCCGGTCGATGGGCGCGAAGCAGCGGCAGGAGCGCCGCGAGCGCCTCTTCGCGAACGTCCTCGACGTTTGCAGCATGCATGAGTCCGTCGAGGGCGGCGTCGAGGAGGTCGGGGGCCTCGGCGGCGGCGGCAAACGAAGGGATCGCGCGGGTGAGGTCGCCGGTGCGCGTCGCGTGGAGGTTCGCCAAGCGAAGCGCGAGGGAGGCACGGACGCCAAGGTCGGTCGCAAGCGGGAGCGCCCCTTCGAGGGCCTCGGCGGCGAGGGCGGCGGCATCGCCACGCTCTTCGAGATCGGCGATGGCGACGCGGCTCTCAAGGGACTCGCCTGCGTCCGATTCGTAAAGACGCCAGGCGGCAAGCGCCTCTTCTCGGGCGCCGTCTTCGCGCAAAAGACGAGCAATCGCAAGAGTATCGGCCTGGCGTTCCGTCGCCTTCCGGCCACGCACCGCGCGACGCTTGCGAAGCGCATCGAGGAGCGGCTCCCGTTCCGCGCGCGCTTCATGGATGGTGACGAGCGCGTCGAGGGCGACAAGATCTTGGGCGTCGAGGGAGACCCGCTCGCGCCAGGCGGCAGCGGCGCGGTCGGCATCGCCGAGCTTGGTCGCGAGGGCGGCGGCGGCCCCCCAACGTTCGCGCTTGTCAACGGCGTCTTCCGTCAGCTGGGCGGCAGCCTCCAGCGCATCGAGGAGGCCCGGTTCGTCGCCGAGCGCCTCGCGATAACGCTGCAATTCCAAAGAGATTGGGAGTGCCAACTCCGCGGTTAGCCCGTCGCGCTTTCGCGCTTCGTCGAGGATGCCGGCCGCCTCGGCAAGGTCGTTGCGGACCGCCTCGGTGAGCGCTGCCGCCTCCTGGTAGAAGGGGGCCGCCTCGTCGGCGGTGATTTGGGCGCGGCCGAGCTTCACCAGCACCGCGACGCCCCGC
>JAAFHJ010000318.1 GCA_013298325.1 Myxococcales bacterium
CTAACGTCGAGGCCTTTCCGCGCCTTGGAATTCGTCTTTCCTTCGCGGATGGCCCTACCCCTCAGGCGATCACGTCCTCAAACGCGTAGCGGGCTGGCGGCTTGCCGACGAGGTAGCGGGCGGCGCGGAGGGCCCCCTTTGCGAACAAATCCCGGTTCGAGGCGCGGTGCACGAGCTCGATGCGCTCGCCGTCGCCGAGGAAATGGACGTGGTGATCGCCGATCACATCGCCGCCGCGGACCGCGTGGAGGGCGATCTCGCCGCGGGGGCGCTCGGTGGCACTCTTGCCAGAACGCCCGTGAATTTCGCCGGTTGCCGGGGACGCCGTGCGCGCCGCTTCCGCGAGGCGGATCGCCGTCCCGCTCGGGGCGTCGAGCTTCTTGCGGTGGTGGACTTCGACGATCTCGAGGTCGAAATCCTCGCCCAGCGCCGCGGCCGCCGCTGCCACAAGCCGCGCAAGGACGGCGACGCCGAGGCTCGTGTTCGGCGCCCAGAGCACCGGGATTTCTGCGGCGGCGGCGTCGAGGGCGGCGAAATGGGCGGCGTCGAGGCCGGTCGTCCCCGAGACGAACGGCACCTTCGCGGCACGCGCCGCGGCGAGGGCGGCGAGAAAGCCGTCCGGCGAGGAAAAATCGATCAGCACGTCGGCGCGCGCGCCAGAAAGCCCGGAAAGTCCGGTGGTTTCCTGAAGCGCGGCTCGACCGGCGGTGAAGACGCAGTCGTCGCCAGCGGCGGTCGCGAGGCGGGCGATCGCCTGCCCCATGCGGCCCGAGGCGCCGGAGAGCGCGAGGCGCAGCCCCATCAGACGGTGCCTGCCTGGCTCGCGTAGGCGCTCAGGACCGCGTCGACCTTCGCCGCCGCCCCCTCGGAGATCGGCGCGAGCGGGAGGCGGACCGTGTTCTGGCCGATGCCGCGACGGCTCAGCGCGTACTTGGCCGGGCCCGGGTTCGCCTCAACGAACATCACCTCGTGGACCGGCAAGAGCTTCCGGTGGGCAGCGAGCGCCGCCGGGAAGTCGCCGTCGAGACCGAGCTTCGTCGCCGCGACGACCGCGCCGGGGAGCACGTTGGAAGTGACCGAAATAACGCCGGATCCACCGACGGCGGTCATCGGGAGGGTGAGGCCGTCGTCGCCGGAGAGGATCGCCATCCCGGCCCCCATGCGACGCCCGATCTCCTGGGCGCGGAGCACGTTGCCGGTCGCCTCTTTCGTGGCGACCACGTTCTTCGCCGTCGCCGCGATCCGCTCGAGGGTCTCCGGGAGGAGGTCGACGCTGCTGCGGCCGGGGATGTTGTAGAGCACCACCGGGAGGCCGGTCGCCGCCGCCACCGCGACGTAGTGGCGGTAGAGCCCCTCTTGGGTCGGCTTGTTGTAATAGGGGACGACGACCATCACCGCGTCGACGCCGGCTTTCTCAGCGATCTTCACGAGATGGATCGCATGCGCCGTCGAGTTCGAGCCGCAGCCGGCGACGACCTGGGCGCGCCCGCCGACCGTCGCGACCGTCCGCGCGAAGAGCGCTTCGATCTCGGCCTCGGTCAGCGTCGGGCTCTCGCCGGTCGTGCCGACGGGGACGACCCCGGTGATCCCGCCGGCGATCTGGTGCTCCAGGAGCGCGTCGTAGGCGGCGAAGTCGATGGCGCCGGCGTCGTCACCGGCGAAAGGGGTCACCAGAGCGGTGTACGTGCCGCGGAACGAGATCGTCATGACGCGGCACGTAAGCCGGAGACTCGCGCGCTGTCACCCGGAAATCGCCGGTCAGAAGGCGCCGGAAACCGAGAGGCCGTTCGTCGTGCCGAGGAGCGGCGTCACGCGGATCCCCTCCTGCTTTTTCGGCGCTTCTTTCTCGCCACCGGCGAAGGTCAAGTAGGCGCCGAGCGCGACAAGACCGGCACCGACGACGACCGAGCCCGCATAGAGCCCCTGGCGAAGCTGGACCGTCCCGTTCTTCGCCTTCTTGCAGTTATTCAGCGCGTCTGCGGTGCTTCCGTAGTTCGCGTTGTCGCAGAACTCGCGGCTCGTGGCGCTCGGACTGAAGAGCCAGGGGATCCCGCCGACCGCGCCGCCGATCAAGAGCGCCCCGCCGCCGACCATCGCGCCGACGCCGACCGCTTTCTTCACAGGAAACGAGCTCTTCTCCGTCGGGCCCGTCGTGCCGACCGCGACCGGCTCAAGGACGACAGCGAGCTTCTCGTTCGCGCCGACGGCGAAATTCTTCTCCAGGGACTTGCCGAGGCTCTCCCCCTTCACGAGGTGGGCGCCGGCGAGCACTTCGACGGTCACCGTGTCGGCCTCCATCGGGATCTTGCGCGCGCCGTCGAGGAGCAGCTCCTTGGCCCCTTTTGCCGAGAGGGTGACGGTGCCGGTCTTCAGCTCCAGGAGCTCGTCGATGAGTTCCTTGGCGATCGCCACGAGGGCCGGATCCTGGGCGTCCTTGAGGTTGTCGCTCCAGCTCTTCTTGAGGACTTTGTCCGGCTGCCCTTTGCGCCAGTAGTGGAGCTCGACTTCGACCTGCCCTTTTTGCCCCTTCGGCTTGGCGAGGACGCCCCAAATGTAGCGATCGGCACCGAGCTTTGTGCCGATTTTCTCTTCGCATTTCGCGTCGGGCTTGGCATCGCACTTGTTGGCCGTCGTGAGCACGGCGAGCACGGAGCCGTCTTCCACAAGGGAGACCGACGGCGCTTTGGAGATGCGGGAGCGGAGGGCGTTGGTGATCGCCTCCGACTGCTCGATGGCGTCGTCGGAGTCGATCGCGAGGATGCGGAGCGGGGTCGCCGCCGGCCCGGGAGCTTCGGCGTGGGCAGCCGACGCCGCGGCAACGACCGACGAAGCGATGGCAAGCGGAGCAAACAGGCGGAGGCGGCTCGACATGGTGCGGCAACCTACCCCAACCGGCGCGCCGGTTGAAAGCGCTGGCGACGCCGAGCAACGATTTGCTAGCGACGCCCCGTGCGCATCACCGGCGGCCAATTTCGCTCGCGACTCCTCGTCGCCCCCCGCGGTGACGCGACCCGACCGACCTCCGATCGCGTCCGTGAGTCGCTCTTCTCGATCCTCGAAGCGCGCGGATTCCCTCGCGATGCTCGCGTCTTGGACCTCTTCGCCGGTACCGGCTCCCTCGGCTTCGAAGCGCTCTCGCGCGGCGCCGACCACGTGACCTTCGTCGAGGAGCGCCGCGACACACTCCGCGCCCTCGAAGAGAACCGTTCTGCGTTGAAGACCGCCGACCGAACGGCCGTTTTCGCCGAAAAAGTCGAGCGTGCCCTCACACGCCTCCCGGCGGCGAGCTTCGATCTCGTGTTCCTCGACCCGCCCTACAAGCTCGTGACCGAGGCGCCGTTCGCCGCGCTTTTTGCTTCCGTCGCGCGGGTTTGCGCGCCAAACGCCTGCGTCGTCCTTGAGCACGCCAGCCGCGACGAAGCCCCCGCGCTCGGCCCCTGCGTCTGCGAAGAAGCGCGCCGCTACGGCGACACGGCGCTCGCTTTTTATGCGCCGACGCCCGCCGACGCCGAAGAGATTCTCGAAGAAACCTGAAGGGTTTTAACGGCGAAAACCGCCGTGCGCACGAGACGAGAGACGACCTGCGTCAAATGCTCTAACGTCTCGGCGCTCGTCTGCGCCGCTGCGGGAGTCCCCGTGCGCGCCCCAGCGACGCCTCCGACCATGCACGCCCTCCCCCCCTTCCGCCTGTCCCTGATCGTCGCCCCGATCGCCTTCGCCCTTGCCGCTGCGCCGCTCGTCGGCTGCACGAAGAAGGAGGATCCGAAGCCGACGGTCACCACGACCACCTCCGCAGCCCCGGTCCGCCGTTCCGACGACGACCTCCCGCCGCCGCCGGTCGCCGAAGTCGATGCAGGGGCGCCCGCGCCGTCGAGCACCGGAGCGAGCGTCGCCACGAACGCCCCCCCGTCGGACGGCTGCAGCCAGAAATGCACCGGCAAGTCGACCCCCGAGCTCGAGTCGACGCTCGCCGGCATGGCCCGCCGCGCCCGCGTTTGTTACGAGCAGGCGCTCAAGAACGACCCGGCCCTGAAGGGGCACGTCACCGTCAAGGTGAAGATCGGCGCCAACGGCAGCACCTGCGGCGCGAGCGTCGCGAGCAGCGATTTCAGCGACGCGAGCATCGGCGCCTGCAGCGCGAACAAGTTCCGCACGACCTACCCGGCCCCGAAGGGGGGCTGCGTCGAGGTCTCCCAGCCGCTCAACTTCACCACGCGCTGAAGAATCACCTGTCGTGAACGCTCGTCTTTTCGCCATCGTGGCGCTCTTTGGTGCGCTCGTCGCCTGCGAGGAGACGCGCGGCGACTTCGGCGATGAGTGCCTGTCGGATGACGACTGCCTCTCGAACACCTGCGTCGGCCGCGCCTGCGTGAACCCGCCCGCCGTGTTCACCGCGTCGGACGGCGGTTCTTCGGCAACCACCGGAGATCGTTGATGGATCCCGAGGTGCGCCACGGCGTCCAGCTCCTCGTCTGCTACGACGGCGCCGGCTTCCACGGCTTCGCGCCGCAAAAGACGGTGCGGACCGTCCACGGCGCGCTCACCGAGGCGATCCGGGCCATCGACCCGACGGTTGTCGACGTCCGCGGCACGAGCCGCACCGACGCCGGCGTCCACGCGGAGGGGCAGTCGGTCGCCTTCCATTCGGCGCTGCAAATACCTGCAAAAGGCTGGGTCTTGGGCCTCAACGCCAAGCTCCCGGACGACGTCTCCGTGCGCGCCGCCCGCGCCATCGGCCCCGACTTCAACCCGCGCTTCGAAAACCTCGGCAAGCGCTACGTCTACCGGGTCCTTCTCGACGCCGTCCGCGACCCGCTCCGCGACCGCCGCGCCTGGCGGATCGGCGAGCCGGTCGACCGGAACCTCCTGATTTCCGAAGCGAACGCGCTCATCGGGACCTTCGATTTCGCCGCCTTCCGCGGCAAAGATGAGCGGGAAAACACGGTGCGCACGATCCTCGGGATCGACGTCACCGAAGAGGACCAGGGGCGCGTGCTCGCGATCCGCGTCACCGGAACCGCCTTTCTTTTCAACATGGTGCGCATCGTCGTCGGGACGTTGGTCGACGTCGCCCGGGGCAGGAAGGCGCCCGGAGCCGCCGCCCGCGCCCTCGCGAGCCTCGACCGCCGCGACGCAGGCATGACGGCGCCGCCCCACGGTCTTTGCTTGGAAGAGGTCTTCTGGAAGCCGCTTGAAACGGGAATGATCGCCGGCCCCTCCTGGCCGGAAGGGCATTTCGAGCCCGCCGTCTCTCGCGACGCCACCCCCAGCGAAGTTGCTCCTTGACCGGCCTCCGCGTCCGCGCGCCCCAGGTCGGCGAAGGGGACAAGATCGTTCCACTGTGGCGAAATCTTTGGGATCTTCATGAAGCCTGGGGGAGCTACCCCGGCACCCAAGACGCCGCCATCTACCGCGCCCTCGCCCGGCGTATCGACGACGAATCGGCCCTCCGTCGCGGCTTCCCCCTCCTTCGCCGGAGCGGCGAAAATGGCGGACATATTCATTTGATCGCCGAGCGTGATGGCGAGATCGTCGGTCAGGTCGAGGGCTGGGTGGAGGCAAACGGCGTCGACCCACGCACGCCAATCACCTGTGAAATTCGGAGCTTGATCGTCGCCGAGACCGTCCGTGGCGGTGGCGTCGGTCATGCACTTCTGGAGGAGCTCGCTGCCGTCGCCGGGACGGTCGCGCCGCGGATTTTTGCCGTCGCCGAAGTGCTCGCCGAGAACCCGTTCCGCCCCTTCTACCGGCGCGAAGGCTACGCCCCCGTCGGCTGGACGCTCCGCTACGCCCCGGTTTCCGCGGAAACGCCTGAAACGGCGCGCAGGACGATACAAACAAAGCTCCACGTCCGCCGGGCGCGCGCCTCGGATGGCTTTTCGGCCGCCCTCCTCGAGACGGTGCTGGCGATGCGCCGTCGCTCGGTCCGCGACCTGCGTTTCGACCCGCCGCGCACCCCCGATGCTGCGCAAATCGATGCACTCTCCACCTACCTCGCCGCTCGTGAGCGCCTCTCGGAGGCGGCGCCGCCCCTCGATTGGATCGTTGAAGATGCCCACGGCGTCCGCGGCCAGGCGACCTTCGCC
>JAAFHJ010000319.1 GCA_013298325.1 Myxococcales bacterium
CGGAAGAGCTCCTCTGCAGGTGCGTGCGTGCTCGCCGTTTCCTCACCGCCTCCGGCGGTTCCGGGCGGACGAGGGGGTGCGGGAGACGGTCGGGCCGGGGAGGACACCATGGCGTCGTCCGTTAAGGAATCGACGGCACAAAAACAAGAAAGCCGAGAGCGAACTCTCGGCTTTCCCGTGGTTTAGCTGAGCAGGCTGCTCAGTAGACGCCCTTCATGCTCGGCGGGGCGAACTGGAAGGTGGCGAGGGACTGGCGCATCCACTCCGGCATCGAGACGTAGCCTTCGAGCTCCTTGCAGGCCGTGAGGCTGGTGCAGGTGCAGGTCGGGTTCGCGGCGGGGCAGTTGAGCTGCGGCTGGCCGTCGGCGCCCGTGACCGGAACGTACCAGGTGGTGCCGTTCTGGGTGACCGGGGTCGTCTTGTAGGCCTGGACGAGGAGCGAGTTGGCGTACTCGAGGACGCGGGCAGAGATGCCCTTCTGTACGGTCTTGCCGTAGATCTGCTCGGTCCCGTAGGTGCGAGCGATGTAGACGCGGCCGTTGGGGGCGTGGAACTGGATCCGGTTCGTGATGCCCGGGTCGGTGTCGGCGCCGAGTTCCCACATGTACATCTGGTCGAGCCAGTTGAGCTTCTGGTTCTCGGGGAGGTACGCGAGGGTCATCGCGATGAGGAACTTCTGCTGTTCCCAACCGACCTGGGAGTCGACGACGGCGACGCGCGCCGGGAGGTTTGGGTTGAGGCCCGGGGTGAGGTCGGCGAAGTCCGAGCAAACCTGGCTACCGGAGCCGGGGAAGCAGGACGACGGGGTCTTGCGCCACCAGGAGGTGAAGCCGAGGCCAGACTTCGGGAAGCCGTTCTCGAGAACTGCCTTGCCGGAAGCGTCGGCTTCGATGCGGACCCCCTTCACGAACTCGTCGTTGGTGAGGTTGTTCGCGACGAAGCGGCGGAAGCCATCGGGGAGGAGGTCGGCGATCGAGACCGAGCGGTAGCGCGGGTCGTTGAAGTCACCGCGGGACGACGAGATGAAGTTGTCGACCGACTCCGTGAGGAGCATGGGGACCCACACCTTGTCGTAGTAGCTGCCGACGTTCATCGTGTACTGCGAGTCGTACTCACCCTTGTCTTCCGCGAGCGTGTTGTTGAGCAACTTGCCGCCGAAGGACATGCGGGAGAACGAGCCGTTGGCGCCGTCCGGGATCTTCATCGACGGGTTGGCAACCGTATCCTGGGGATACTGGAAGTAGTCGTCGAAGGAGCGGTAGACGTTGTTCTTCGCGTCGAGGAAGTGGTCGCCCGTCTGCGGGCGGGCCATCTGCATCGCGTAGGCGTCGAAGGCCATGCCCGAGGCGAGCATGTTCGCCTGGAACTGCTCCTGAACGAGGCCCGGCCATTCCTTGTCGTAGTCCGGGAGGAACGAGCGGTAGATGTTCGCGAGGAGCCCGAGGCCCTTCGCCGCATCACGCATCTTCTCGTTGTAGCGGCCGAGGATACGCTCCGAAGCGCTCTTGACGCTGAACGTCATGCGGCCGCGGCGGTAGTCGTTGAAGACGTGGAGGATTTCCGGCTGGGCCGTGAGGAAGGTGAAGAGCTCGTAGGGGTCTGCACCGTTGTCGTGACGGTAAACCGAGAGGTTACCGAGGTCTGCCCAGTTGTCGGTCGCGAAGCCGTAGGGCACGCGGACGTTGTTCGACTTGGCGTCGTACTGGCGGGTCGAGCGGACATTCGCGACGGTCTTGAGACCGGTCCACTGGCTGAACTCGATCGGCTGCGTCTTGCAGCGCGAGTACTTGCCGTTGACCTTGACGATGCGGCCGTCGATGACCGGATCCCAGGTGCCGTCCTTGTCGTCGTTCCAGGACGCCGGCTTGTAGGCCTCGACCTGTTCGGCGGAGAGATCGGCGCAGTCCTTGATGAGCTGGAACTCGTTCTGGAGCTGCGAGTAGTGGATCTGCTTGAGCGAGCCCTGGTTCGACGGGCCGACTTCGTACTGGAAGCCGAGGATGCCGCCGAAGTTGTCGAGCTTGTTGATGACGCCCTTACCGCGGTTTGCGGAGCGAGCGTAGGAGGCGTCCTTGTAGGTCGCGACGGCGTCGCCGTAGAACATACGGGCGGCGGCGAAGTCGTAGGCGCCGAGACCGAGCATGTCCTGGGTGTACTCACCGGCGTAGTCCATCGTGGAGGACTGCATCCACATCCAGATGAGGTTCTGGTTCTCTTCCTCGTCGACCGGGTCGTAGTAACGCGGGCCAACGCAGCCGGAGCCGTCCGCCTTGAGCTCGGTGCAGGCCTGGGAGACCTTGCCGTTCTTCGTGCGGAGCTGCCAGTACTGGGGACGGTAGTTGTAGGAGTCGGACGAGCTCACGAAGTTGTGGCGCAGACCGACCGAGTGACCCATTTCGTGAACGATAACGGCGTAGTGAACGCGCTGAGCCAGGTACTGGCGGATGCGTTCGGCGCGCTCGAGCTGCACGTCGGTGGAGTCGTTCTTGTTGAACTTGCCGAACTTCGCTTCCATGCGGTCGGCGAAGGCCGCCGTCGACATCGGAGCGGGGGCGTCCGACGCGGAGAGCTCGCAGGCGCCGCGGTCGGCGAGGCCAACCTGACGCATCTGGCGCATTTCCTTGCGGAACGTCGGGTTCGCGAGCTGGAAGGGCGAGGAGAGCGGCGTGACCGCGGAACCCGGGAGCGCGGCGGCGCCCGAGAGCTGCTGCATCGCGGTCGTCGCGAGGCCGGCTTCGACCTTCGAGTTGCGCGCGAGCTGGAGGCGGTTCGCGTAGGTCGGGCGGTTCTGGGAACCGGCCTTCGAGTCGAAGACGAAGGTCTTCGCGAGGTCGCGGAGTTCCGCCGACTTGGCGAGGGCGGCCGGCGACGGCGCCTTGATGTCGGTCCCCTTGGCGAGGCCGGTCGACTGCGCGATGCGGTCGGCGACGTCGGTGGAGGTCAGGCCGTTCTTGAAGCGGGCCGAAGAATCGGCAGCTTCCGACCAACCCTGAACGTTGGCGGCCATCTTCTTGATCTGGTCGCTGTAGTTCTTCTGGGTGATCTGCTTGCCAGCGAGGAGGTCCTCGGTGGAGAGCTCGCCCTTGCTGTAGCGGATCTGGTCAACGAGGCCCTGCGACCAGAGGTCGTTGATGTGGGTCCAGACGTTGATCGACGCGGCGACCTTGCGGCCCGTGATCGGGTCGGAGGCGTCGGTCATGATGCCCCAGGCCGAAGGCTCCTGCGGGGCGATGATGTTGTTGACCTGGTGGTAACGGAGGTCGCCGAGGCGGACGATCGTGCTGTTGGAGCAGGTGTTGTACTTGCTCTGCTCGTCGGCCGTCTTCGTGCCCTTGAGGTAGATCTGGCGGCACTGTTCCGCGGTCGTCCCGGCGGGGAGGCGGTGGCGCTTGACCTTGCCGTTCTCTTTGACTTCGGTGCCGTCGTCATTGAGGTAGGCGTCGCCGCAGATTTCCGGGTCGTTTGCTTCGACGGGGCTGTGGCAGAGGGCGATCGCTTCCGGCATCTTCGCGAGGGCGATGACGCCCTTCGAGTGGCCACGCGCGTCGCCGATTTCGTCGGCGAGGGCGGTGCACTTGCCTTCGTCGCCCTTGAGGTCGGTGTGGGCGACCTGGTGGCGGCAGTCGTCGACTTCCTTCGCGAGCGACATTGCGTCGTCGTGCTCGTCCTGCTGGCCGTTGTAGACCGGGAAGTCGCCGTCGCAATCTTCGGCGCTGCCGAAGCGGCGGCACTCGGCGTTCTTGGCGACGAGCTCGGCGGAGCGCATCGCGACGTCCCATTCGTGGGCCGCCCACTCGGTGCCTTCCCAGAAGGTGGGGCCCGAGTTGATGTTCAGGTACCAAGCGACCGGCTTCGCCTTGCGGTCGACGTAGGGGAGCGTGCACTTCCCTGCGAAGACGTCGCACTGGCTGCCCTGGTGGCCGGTCTTGTCGGTGACCGCTGCGCACTCGTCGGCAGTGCCGTCGTTGTTGTCGTCACGGGCCGGGTCGGAGCCGCGGGGCGTTTCGGCGGTGCCGCAGGCGACCTCGCCGGACATCGTTGCCGGGTTGTCGTAGTAGTGGTGGCGTTCCCAGACGTCGTAGCGCGCGATGAAGCGGTGCCACTTGTCGTCGATGAGGCCGTAGTTGCGGCTGTAGCCCTTGCGGTCTTCCGTGAACGCGCCGTAGGCCTGGAAGCGATTGCCGTCCCAGTCCTTGGCTTCGTAGTCGTTCTTCTCGACGCGGACGAAGGACTGACGAATGGTGATTTCGACCGGGTTACAGTTACCCACCGGCTCGGTGCCGCCCGAAAACACGTTCGGGAGCATACAAGCGGGGAAGGAATCGAGGCCCCAACCGAGCGAGCTCAGGTCGAGGAGCTGGGGCGCGGCGAACGCCTTGTTCGTGATGTCGAGGTAGCCGCCCTTCGGATCGAAGTGGGGGGCGTCGACGCTGTTCGGGTCGGAGACGTAGTAGCTGATCGGCTCGTACTTCACGCCACCGTAGACGCCCATCATCGACAAGGTGTCGAAGTCGTAGGAGTCCATGTTCTGGTTTTGCGAGAAGTCGACGCGGATGTGCTCGCGGAGGTTCCACGGGCGGTCGGAGCTGTTCTCAACGAGGACGTTGGTCTCTTCGCCGGTCGCCGGGTTGTAGTCGCGGCGGATGTCGAAGTGGCTCTCGATCGGGTAGAGGGCGACGATCTGGCCGTCCTGCTTGTTCGTCAGGTTCTTGCCGTAGCCTTTGCCGTCCGAATCGTTGATGCGCTCGTAGGCGAGGCGTCCGATCAGGAACTTCTCGGTGACTTCCCACTTAATGCGGGAGACCGGCTGGGCGTAGGTCGACGTGAACAGGCCGTCTTGCGACGCCCCGTAGCCGACGTCCGTGACGGTACCGCGCGAGTAGAACTCCGGGTCGTCGTCGGGGTTTTGCAGATCCTGGCCGAGGAAGAACGACTTAGGCAGCGCGTTGAGCTGCACCCGATTGATCGGGTCTCGTTCCGCCGCGCACCCGAGGGTCTGCGCTGTCCCGAGGCTCAAAGCCCCGAGCAGCAGCATGCGCGTCCACTGTTTCATCCGAGTACGTCTCCTTGCGTAGGGGGAGGACGGGGCCTCGCCCCCAATGGCCAGTCCCCAGGGTGGGGGCGGGCGTCTCCGGGGGGCGGTCTAGCAATGCCGGTGCCAGATGGGAAGGTACTATTTTCTCGGAGTTTTCGGATTTGTCACCGATGTAGGCTCGGCGATCGTCAGTCCGCTGACGGCGACGATCGATAGCGATCGGATCGTTACTTGGGGCTGCGCCCCAAACCCCCGGCCTAACGGCCGACGCGGTTTACTTGGGGCTGCGCCCCAAACCCCCGGCCTAACGGCCGGCGCCCCTCGACCCCATCGCCTTTGGCGATGGGCTGCCGTTCCGGGCGGTGAGGCTTGGATCGATGGCCAGGTCGCCGTTCCCGGGGGGGAGGCTTTAGGTCGGCGGGGAGGGCTTGCGAGACTGCCGTTGCGGGGGGTGAGGCTGGGGCGTTCCGAAAGTGACGGGGGCCTAGCGACCGGGTCGGGGCGTTCCGAAAGTGACGGGTGATCGGATCGACCTTCGGGTCGATGGGATCGACCTTCGACCCGATGCGTTCGACCTTCGACCCGATGCGTTCGACCTTCGACCCGATGGGTTCGACCTTCGACCCGATGCGTTCGACCTTGGGGGCGATGGGATCGACCTTCGGGTCGATGGGTTCGACCTTCGACCCGATGGGATCGACCTTCGACCCGATGGGATCGACCTTCGACCCGATGGGATCGACCTTCGGGTCGATCGGTTCCAGCTTGGGGGCGATGCGTTCGACCTTCGGGGCGATCGATTCCAGTTCGGGGGCGATGCGTTCGACCTATTCGTCGACGACTGGCGCCGGTGCGGCGATCGCAACGGCGTTGGCTTTGGGCTCTGGCAACAACTTCGAAATATTTTCACAGGCGGCGACGACGTCGGCGACGATCTCAGGCCGCTCGACCCCGGTCCGGATCGGCAGCGCCACGTAGGGCGCCCCCTCGGACTCAAAAAGCCGCGGGGGGGACGCCGCCGCGAGTGGGGCCAG
>JAAFHJ010000032.1 GCA_013298325.1 Myxococcales bacterium
TCTGAGCGGCAATTGCGTCGTCGTGGGACTGCTTCTGAGCCGCAGTTGCGTCGTCGTGAGCCTGTTTCTGGGCGGCAATCTCCGCTTCGTGGACCTGTTTCTGGGCGGTGATCTCCACTTCGTGGGCCTGCGTCTTCGTCGCAAGCGCCTCCGCGTGGGCCGCTTTTTCTGCGGCGAGCGCCGCTTCCTGGACCTTCGTCGCTGTTGCGAGCGTCGCCTCACTGGCCGCCCGTGCTTTCGCAAGTTCGTCCTGTTGCGCGCGATAGAGGGCAGCGAGCTTTGCCTCGTGCTCCTTGGCAAGCGTCGCCTCGCGATCGGCGAGGGCCGTCTCTTTGGCGCGGGTCGTCTCGTCGGTCAGCTTCGCAAGGGCCGCCTCGTGATCGGCGAGCATTTTCTCGCGCTCGGCAGTGCTGGCGCGGGTCGTTTCGTCGTGACGGAGCTGAAGATCGGTGAGTTCGGCGAGGCGCGCATCGAGGGCACGCGCGGTATCGGTGTACTTTCCACGCAACGCGTCGAGTTCAGAAAGCGTGGTGATTCGCGCCGCCTCGCTCGCCTCGTGGGACTCACGCAGCTCCTCGGTCTCGCGGTCACGCGCGAGCATCCGCTCTTCGTAATCAGAGCGGGCCCGTTCCTCAGCGAGGAGCTTGTCTTGAGCCTCGAAGATCTCGCGGTCTTTTTTCGCGAGCGCCTCGCGAAAGCCAAGAATCTCTTTGTCTTTTTTGTTGAGCGTCTCGCGGAGGTCGAGGAAGTCTTTGCTCGAGACCCCCGCCTTCGGGGCGACGCTCACCGGCCGCGAGCGAAGCTCCTCCAGTTCGCGGGACACCCGTTCGGCGTCCTCCTGGGCGGCCGTCCGGCGGCGCTCTTCGGCGGCGAGCCGATCGCGGAGCTCCTTCGCCGACCGTTCTTCGGTCGCAAGGCGATCACGGAGCTCCCGGGCCGCCTTTTCTTCGGTGGCGAGCGAGCTGCGCACCGCTTCCAGCGCTGCGCGCGCGTCGGCGGCATCGGCTTCGGCGCGGCGGAGGGCATCGGCGCTCGCCCCGTCCTCGACGACACGCGGCGGCACCAGGATCAGCGGCGTCGACGCTGGCGCCGCGGGAACCGCCGGCGGTGGGGGCGGCGGAGAGGTCTCCGCATCCTCCTCGTCGGCGACCTCCGAGTCGTCGACAACATCGGTAGGTGCTGGCGTCGGCTCGTCAAATTTCGGGGGGGCCCCCGTCAATCGGCGAACGCGATCAAAGGCGTCATCCAGACCCGCAGTGTCGACTTCGACGACGTCGATGCGCGGCGGCGGCGGCGGCGGATCGGTCGCGAGGAGTTCGACGGAGAGGTCGTCGTCCAGCACGACCGCCGACTCATCGACCGCCTCAGGGGGCAACGAATGGCCGACCATGGGCGACTCAGCAATCGGAATTTCGATATACTGGGAAAGAACGGGCCAGAGTTCTTCAAAAGAAATCGGCTTGTGAACGTATTCTTCCGCCCGCATTTTGAGCTTTTTGTGCTGCTCAAACGTCTCCGGACTCGACTCGGTCGAGAGGATGATCAGCGGAACATCCTTCAGGGTCGCGTCCTTTTTCAAGCGATTGCAGACCGAGAACCCGTTCGTCTTCGGAAGCTCGACCGCCAGCAAAATGAGCGCAGGGACGTCGGCCGCTGCCGCAGCGAGGCCCGCACTTCCGTCGTCGACGACGGTGACTTCTACGCCCAAGGCGCTCAGCGAACTCCGAACTTCTTCGGCGAACGGCGCATCACTTTCGATGACGAGAACTTTCTGGCTCATTCGGCTTTTCCGTTCGATACAATGCTAGCTTTGGGCTTCAACAGTCCCCGTTTCTCCGCACTCGATGACGCGGCGAGAGGGCGAGGCCCGCGCGGCGGAGCGTACGAAACCGAAGCTTGCGTGCCCCAGAAGCCACTGGCGGCCCGAGAACGGGCTAAGTAGCGGTGGTATCATGGTCAGCCCCGCTGTGTCGCTCCCCCACCTTGCCTTCGCCACGCCCCGCAAGCTGCCGAAGGCCTCCGAGCTTCCAGGGCGCGTGGTGGTCCTCGACATCGCCTTCGCCTCCGAGGCGTCCGGTGGCGGTTTCGCAAAGATTACGAAGCCTTTCATCGATGGCGTGGGCGACCGCCTCGCTCGCTGGGTCGATCACCACGACCACCGCCTCCACGGGACCTTCGCCGAAGATCGCCGGTTCGTCTTGGCTACGAAAAAGCAGCACGGCGCCTGTCCGGAGATGATCACCCCCGAGCTCGTCGCGGCGACCGGGGCGATCGACACCATCGTCTGCCACGGCGATTTCGATGGTCTTGTCTCCGCCGCCAAATGGATTCGCGGCGGCCACGAGCCGTATCCCGGGGCCGACGACGATGCCCGCGCCATCGACACCCGCATCGGAAAACCGGGGCCGAAGGGGCTCCGCCTCGACCGCGCCCTCCGCGCGCGAAGCCGGGACGCTTCCATTTTTGGGCTTATTATCCGAGTACTTACGAGTGACTCACCCGATCCTGCCCTTTGGGCAATCCTCGATGAGGCGGCCCGTGAAATGGAGGCGCTCGAAGCGGCGACCGACAGACTCGCTGCAGGATACACGCGTATTTCGTTGCCGTCGGCGAGCGTCGCGCGAAGCATTGCGTTCCTGCGCGTACCGACCGGCGCCCCCCGCTACGACAAGACCGGCCTCCTGCTCGCCGGGCAAGATCGCGCGGCGATCGCGGCGGTCATCGACAAGGACACGCTGACCCTCGCTGCCCCGTTCGACAGTGGCATCGATTTCCTCGAACTTCTTGGACTTTCCGGCGGGATGCCGACGGTCGTCAGCGTGCCGATCGCACGCCTCGACGATGCCTTGCGTGCGCTCCGCGTCCCCCACGACGAGCGCTACCGCTTCGAAGCCTAAGGGTCAGCGGCGGCAGACCCAGAGGATGGCGTCCTTCGCGGCGGTCCCGATGCGGAACTGGTCGCTGAGGAGGCCCGTACGCTGGAAGCCGGCGTGGAGGAAGGCCATCGCGAGGCCCTCGTCGTCACTCGGGGAGAAGGCAAAAACCGTGGAAGCTCCAGCACTTCGTGCGCGTTCGACGAGTTCGTCGACGGCAACCATGGTGAGGAGCACCCCTTCCATCGTCGTCGGGGATTCCAGAAGTTCGAGGAAGGCGTTTCCGTAGGCATCGTGAGCTTCAAGACTCGCGACGACGGCGAAGTCGGCGCGGCCCAGAGCGACGAAATAGCTTCGTGTGCCGCGGCGAACGAGCGGCGCAAACGCGGTGAGGGCGGTTCCGGCGCGGGCGGCGAGCGCGTAGGAGCGGCGAGCGTCAGCTTCGTCCATCTCGTGGACGGTCACCGCGGGGAGCGAAGACAGTGGAAGTTCACGGAGTTCGCGGAGGGCGACTTTGGCCGCACGGTCGGCGCGATCTTGAGAGGTGGACGGCTCCGGCGGGAGCTCGATCGCGCGCCCCTCACTCATCACGACCACGCGAGGCTCCGGGGGCGCCGCGGGGTGACGGACCGGCGAACCGAGGAGGACGGCGTGTTCCTGGTCGCCGCGGACGCTGCGACGACGGCCATCGGGGCGGCCAAAATAGCCAGGGATCGTCCCCTCTTCGCGAAAGCCCAGCGCCTCCCACTGGGCCGCTTCGGTGCTCTCGACGAGGGCGAAGACCTTCGTCGCACGGAGCTTCAGCGCCTCGCGAAGAATGAGCGTGCGCTTTCGGGGGTCGTCACCAGCACGGAGGTCGACCACGCGGGCGGCGCCGACCGGATTTGCGAGCATCAAAAAGGAGATCGCCCCTTCGTGGACGATCTCCTGGTCGGGCGTTCGCGCGTCGGCAACGACGACATCGGAGCGCTCACGACGAGACTTGCGAGGCTCCTGCGGCTCGGTGGCGCGGAACGAAGGGCCAGCGACGGGGGTCTCCCGGCCGCGCGACACTTTCTTTGCACCCTGAACCGCCATCCGTATTCCTCCCGTAGGTCTTCTCGCAATCGTTCGCGAGACCACCAAGCGGCGCTCGTCTAAACTGCGAATCCTCATCGGTCAAACAGGATTGTGCGCTTTTCCCAACGTGACCTTCCTGTGACGGAAACCGACCGCATCCGTGTCGCAAATTGACGCATCAAGTCGCGGCATTCACGCGTAGATTTGCGGTCGCGCTCTCACGACGATCGCCGCGGGTGGGTCGAAAACTCCTCAAATTTTGCCGCCGAAACGGAGCATTCACGGCATCAATCGCTGGAGGGCCCAGGCGCCGTCGGCCGTTTTCAATTGATAGACCAAGCGGTCGTGAAGGCGGCTCGGCCGACCCTGCCAAAACTCGAAACGCTCGGGGACGACGCGGTACCCCCCCCAAAATGGGGGGAGCGGGACGTCCTCGCCGGGGTAGCGCGCATCGGCCTCGTCAAAGCGCCGGGCGAGCTCCTCGCGGGTCGCGAGCGGCTGGCTCTGGGCCGAAGCCCAGGCACCAATGCGGCTCTCCCGGGGTCGCGAGCGGAAATAGGCCTCGGAGACTGCCGTCGGGACGCGGGAAACCGCCCCTTCCACACGCACCTGGCGTTCAAGCGTCGGCCAGAAGAAAAGCAGCGCGGCGCAACCGGTGGCGGCGAGGTCCTCGCCTTTTCTGCTCTCGTAATTTGTATAAAACACAAGACCTTCCGCATCGAGACCGCGGAGGAGCACGATGCGCGAGGAAGGCTTTCCGTCGGCGGCGACGGTCGTGAGCGCCATGGCGTTCGGCTCGGGGGCGTTCGCGGCCACCGCCTCGTCGACCCAGCGGGCAAGCTGTTCGTGGGGGGCAGCGGCGACATCGGCCTCGTCGAGAGCCCCTTTGGCGTAATCGGTCCGGAGAGACGTGACGTCGTTCATGGGTGGGATATGTTCCTCGCGCGCGCTCGCATCCAGCGAATTCGGCAGTCGGAGAAGTGACCGCGAAAACGCAGTCGGGAAAACCGTTGAAGCCCCAAGTACCCCCCTCCTCCCCGCGCCTTGTCGAACGGGCTGAACAGCTCGCCACACGGCTGGCAACCATGGTTTTTGCTGGCGAGCGCCCTCCGCGGGTCGACGCAGGCCACGACGCAGTGCCGGTCAGTTTGCGACGCGCACCCTCGGAAGCGCAGAGCGTCTATGCGCCGTTTCCCGGCATCGTGCAGGTGGTGCGCACGCGCGCAAATCACGCACTGACGGTGGTGCTCGCCGAGCAAACCTTGTGGGAGAGAGACCCGAAGCTATTTGCACCCTACACGGAAGCACTCGCAGAGAAGCGTGCAACGCTCATCCTTCTTGGAAAGCGCTCCGGCCGGGGGGACGGACAACGCGAACGTTTTTCAGTAGATCGCGCTCTTGCGCTCGGCGTAGCCGCCATCGTCGATGCCGAAGCCGGCGACGACGAACTGGCCCTCGCGATTACCCGGGCGTTTGAGGCACTTGAGCTCCGTGGTCACGCGACGAGCAGCGGGGCGTCGATCGAGCAGTATCGGTCCCAGCTCGACGAGCTCGCCCAGATCGCCCGAGCAATGACGACCGCGCGGGACGTCGACAAGCTCCTTGCGGTCATTCTCGAAAAATCTCGGCTTGTTACCGGAGCCGACGCCGGCAGTTTGTATGTGCTGGAGAGCGACGAGAGCGGCGCGTCCCAACGCCTTCGCTTCAAGATGTCGCAGAACGATTCGGTCCAGTTCGACTCCCGCGAATTCACGATGCCGCTCTCGGCGACGAGCATCGCTGGCGCCGTCGCCCTCGAACGTCGCGCGATCGCCATCCGCGACGTCTACGAAATCGCCGCCGGCGCCCCGTACCGCTTCGACCGCCGCATCGACGAAAAGAGCGGCTACCGCACAAAAAGCATGCTGACGGTGCCGCTCGTCTCCCAAAGAGACGAGTGCGTGGGCGTCATTCAATTGATCAATAAGAAGCGGGACCCCCGGGTGCGTCTCCGCGACGACGAGACGGTGCGCCGCGAGGTCGTCCCCTTCGATCAACGGAGCGAAGAGCTCCTGGCGACCGTCGCCGCCCAGGCAGGAATCTCCCTGGAAAACGCGCTACTCTACGATGAAATTCGCAAGCTTTTCGAGGGCTTCGTCGCAGCAAGCGTGGAGGCGATCGAGTCTCGTGATCCGACCACAAGCGGCCACTCGCGGCGCGTGGCCGATCTCACGGTCGGCCTCGCCAAGACCGTCGACGGGATCAGCGACGGCCCCTTTTCCGCCCTCGCCTTCTCCGTGGGTGACCTGCGCGAGCTCGAATACGCAAGTCTTCTTCACGACTTCGGAAAGATCGGCGTTCGCGAAAAGGTCCTCGTCAAGGCGAAGAAGCTCTACGACGAGCAGCTCGAGCTCGTACGGGGGCGCTTTGCGTTCGTGGAACAAAGCCTCGAAACCGACATGCTCAAACGGAAGATCGCCCTCTTGGAAAGGGGCGCTGACTCCGCGGAGATCGCTGCGATCGGCATCGAGTTTGAAGAGCGTCGCGAACAGCTACGCAGCAGCTTCCAGGCGATCCTTTCGGCGAATGAACCGACGGTCCTCGCGGCAGGTGATTTCGCGCGCGTCGAGGCGGTTGCGAAGGAGAGCTACTTCGATCTTCAAGGAAATCTCCGGCCACTTCTCGAACAGGAGGAGCTTGAAGCCCTCTCCATCAAACGTGGAAGTTTGACGGGACCTGAATACGCGGAGATCTGCTCCCACGTTGAGCATACGTTTAAATTTCTTTCCCAGATCCCCTGGGGGAAGCAACTCCGCCGCGTGCCGCTAATTGCCGGAGCCCATCACGAGCGAGTCAACGGAACGGGCTACCCAAATCGCCTAAATGCTGAGGAAATTCCGGTGCAATCGAAGATGATGGCGATCGCCGACGTCTTCGACGCGCTCACGGCAAGCGACCGCCCCTACAAGAAGGCAGTCCCGCTGGTACGGGCGCTGGATATCCTGGAACTTGGCGTCAAGGACGGGCATCTCGACGGCGAACTCGTCCGCATCTTCCGGGAAGCAGAAGTGCACCAGATCATCACAACCGTCGTTTGAGGGAATCGATCAGTGACGTAAGTACGGCGAGGTCGGGCAACCCGAGGATGGCGGCCCGTCCGTCTTGGAAGGGGGCAAGATTCTCAGCCGTGGGGGCGTTCGCGAAGGCGTTTAGTGCGTCTTCGCTCGCCTGAAGGTCGCCACCGAGGATCGCTTGCTCGTCTTCTTCGAGCGCACCGATGGTCCCGATCTCGCTCTCCTTTGTCACGAGGAATGCGCTTTGTACGCGAGCCTCTTCTGCCTCTGAGTTCCAGCCGATTGCTTGATTGGGTAGCCGGTAGGCTGCCACGATACGTGCAACGAGCTCGCCGGCGGAGTGCTCCGCGTAGGGGGCGGGGACGGCGCCGCGGAAGGAAGGGCGGCCTGCGCCTTCGAAGGGGGAGTTCGTACCGACGACTGCCTCAAAGAGGGCGCGCCCGCTTGCGACGTCGTGGGCGAAGGCGATGCCTGCGATCGGGGAGCGGACGTCACGGCGAGCGCCGGTGCGGAGGGTCACGAAGTCGCGACCGCCGTACATCGCGTAGGGGCCGAGCGCCTTGAGGAGCGGCCGTACCATGCGATTGAGGAAGTTCGCCGGGGTCGCGTCGCTCGCAAGGGCATGCACAGCAGGGACGGCGATGCCGAGGTAGATGGAACCGGGGGCGAGTTCCCAGGTGGCTCCGGAGCTGCTGCGTCGGTACGCGCGCAGGCCGCCGTTCGCGCGCTGGGTGCTCGAAACGAACCGGGCGGAATCGTTGCATACTGCACAAAAAAGCGACGCCCCCGTGGGAGGGGGCGCGTCGTCGCCAGCGTTCGACGGGGAGGCGCTGGCAGACCAGGCAGAGAGGGCGGCGGCGGGCAGCGTGGGGGACGTCACCCAGCAACGCTAGGACGATTCAGGCTCACGGGGCGAGGCGCTCTTGCACGCCGCCGAGGGTGCTGCAGCCAGTTGCTGCGCTCGGGGAGAAGCGGCCCGTGCCGCTGAAGCCGAAGGGGTCGGTCGCCGCGCCGACTGCGGCGAGACGGGTATTGATGCGAATGCGCCCGGCGCCGCCTCCGCCACCACCGGCGTTTTTCTTGAGATCCGGTGACGGTCCATCGGCGGCGTAGACGCCGGCGGTGCCGTTCGGGTCGTCGGCCGAGGAGCCGTCGCCACCGTTGTTCCCAAGGTCGGTCGTGCCGCCCTTCGCGCGGCTTCCGTCGCCGGTCGCCGGATGACCGGCACCTGCGGTCCGGCCATCCATCGCGCCACCCCCCGCTCCGTTGGCCGCCAAGAAGCCTGCATGTTGCACGGTTACCCCTTCAAGAAGCACCGCGCCGCCCGAGCCACCGCCGCCTCCGACGAAGGCGCCGAAACCGCCGCCCGCATCGATGATGCCGTTTCGACCGATGGCGATCGACGCCGCAGAAATCTGGAGGGCGCCTCCGCCCGCGCCGCCGTTCGAGTAGCTCGCGCCGCCGGGCGCGCCGGGGACGAGCGGGATCAGCGTTTCGGTTCCGTAGACGCGGGTTGCGTCCGAGCCGCCACCGACGCCACAAAAACTCCCTCCGCCGGCGCCAACTTCCGAGCCCGAGCGACAGGCCGGCCCCGCCCCGTCGACACTGTTTTCTTTGTACTTATCGAGCCCATTGGCGCTCCCAAGGAGCCCTTCGTAGCCGCCGATGCGGGAGGCGGACAGGTCGACGCGGCCGTCGATTTGAACGGCGCCGCGGACGACGAAGATGATCGGGTAGTCGCCGTCGAGGGTGAGCGTTGCGCCCGCGGCGACGGTCAGTCCGTCGACCGGGACGACCAAGGCATCGCGATTGCCGACGCGGACGATTTTCGAGACGCCTTCGGCAGCGGCGCCGCAGGTGCTGTGGATCTCGGTGGCGGTCTTTGCGCCGATCTTGCAGGTGCTCGTGACCGAGATCGCGGGGGCGGTAGCAAGCGCGAGATCGCCAATGTTCGAGGCGACATAGGGGAGGAACACCGACGGGACGGCGTGGCTCGGATCGGTCGCCGGGTCGGCGGAAAGATCGGCCTCGACGGTGCATCCGGCGGCGATCGGGAGGAGGGCGGCGGCGACGAACGGAGCGAGGAGACGGAGCGTGTTCATGGCGCCCCATCGGCCGGCACGCGGTGCTTGTTGCGTGAATTCGTCGAGGGGGGGCACTTTTTTCCGAAACACAGGAATTTACCGGTGAAAGGATGCGGCGGTGATCGCCGAACTTGCCGACCTCGAACCCGACGCGCGCCGCTGCGCCTCCCTCCTTCAGGACCTGCTCCGTGTGCGGACGGTAAACCGCAGTCCCCTCGATCCTTCCGAGAAGGACGAGAGTGACGGCGAACGAGAAGCGGCCCAGCGGCTCGCCGATTTTTTTGCCGATCACGGCATTGAGTCTGAGCTTCTCGAAGGCTTTCCCGGTCGGACGAACATCGTCGCGCGCCTCAAGGGGAGCGGTGAATTGCCCCCGTTGCTGCTCAATGCCCATTTGGACGTCGTTGAGGCCGACGAAACTCAATGGCGGGTCCCCCCCTTCGAAGGGCGCGTGCAAGACGGCTATCTTTGGGGCCGTGGCGCCGTTGATATGAAGAATATGGCAGCGATGAGCGCTGCCGTCCTCGTCATGCTGAAGGAGCGTGGCGTGCCGCTGAAGCGGGACGTGATCTTCGCTGGCGTCGCCGACGAAGAGGCGGGGTGCGTCCGCGGGTCGCTCTGGCTCGCCAAGGAACACCCGGACAAGATTCGTGCAGAGTACATGCTTGGCGAGGTCGGCGGCTTTTCGTTGAACCTCTTCGGCAAGACGTTTTACCCGATCCAGGTCGCCGAAAAGGGGACCGTCTGGTTACGTGCAACATACACTGGTGAGCCGGGCCACGGCTCGATGCCGAAGCCGAACTCGGCCGTTCTTAAGCTTGCAAAAGCGCTGACTAAGCTCGGAAAAACGCGTTTGCCGATGCACCCGACGGAGGCCGTTCGTGGCTTCGTCGATGGTCTCGCGAAAGGGCTCCCGCCGATCCAAGGGAAGGTCCTCGGGCGGCTGACGACGCCGCAAGTCGCGGGGCTCATCCTCGACTACCTCGTGAAGGACGACGGGCAGCGGAACGCCTTCGCGGCGATGCTCTCCAACACGGCCAGCCCGACGATTTTGCACGGAGGAAACAAGGTGAACGTCATCCCCGGGCGCGCCTCGGTGGCCATCGATGGACGTACGCTCCCTGGGCAGACCGAAGCCGCATTTCTTCAAGAACTTCGAGCAGTTCTTGGCGAGGAAGCGCAGTTTGAGGTCTTCCACCGCGCCGATCCGGTCATCACGCCGACCGACACGCCGCTCTTTGCCCACCTCGGGAACGTCCTCCGGCGCCACGATCCGACGGCGACCCCGCTGCCGTATTTGACCGTCGGCTTTACCGACGCGAAGGCCTACGCGGCGCTCGGCACGAAAAGCTACGGATTTTCCCCCGTTCGCTTCGACCCAACGGCCGATCTTTCCTTCTCGCGGATGTACCACGGCCACGACGAACGCATCCCTTTGGACGGGCTCGCGTGGGGTCTCACGGTCCTCTACGAGGTGGTGTCCGAATTTGCAGGTGCGAAAACCCTGTAAATTTCATCGGCGTGTGCACATGTCGGACCCATTTTCGGCGTCTGGATTCCCGTGCTTGCACCGCGCCGAACGCGTCGGATACAACGTTGCTCCCAAGACGGAGCCCCGAGTTCCGGCTCGGTCGCGAAGGACCTACATCCCGCGCGCCGAGACACCGGACTTCCGGTGCAGTCTGCAAGTATCGCGCGCGCTCTACGAGAGCGAACGCCCTTCGGAGGCAGTGAGATGGTCAATCCGCAGATGGTGATGTACGAAGAGGAGTTCAATCAGATCCAGACGGTCGTTGATCGCCTGGTTCGTGACGCGAACGCCAAGGTCGTCTTCATCGTCGACAAGAACGGGCAGCAGATCGCGGCGAGTGGCGACATTGAAAACGTCGACACCACGAGCCTCGCTTCGCTCACGGCCGGTAACATCGCCGCAACGGGCGGAATGGCGAAGCTCCTCAAGGAGAACGAATTCGCCACTCAGTTCCATGAAGGCGAAAAAGCGAACATCCACATCCAGCTCGTGGGAAATCGAATCATCCTCGTGGTGATCTTCGACTCCCGCTCGAGCCTTGGTCTTGTGCGACTCCGCGTGAAGAAGGCGAGCGAAGAGCTCAATCATATCTTCGAGAATCTCTTGAAGAAGGTGTCGGATCCGGGCGCGGATTCTCCGTTCGCGGAGATTACCGACGAAGACATCGATAACCTCTTCAACGATTGACCCGATTCGACTCATACCGCGTTCGTGATTGACGAACCCGGATGAGATCCGCGAGGCCGCCATGAGCTTCATCAACATCATGCAGCGCGAGATCAACTGCAAGCTCGTCTATTACGGGCCGGGTCTCTGCGGGAAGACTACGAATCTTCAGTATATTTACGAGCGTACGAATCCGGAAGCGAAGGGGAAAATGATCTCCCTCGCGACGGAGACCGAGCGTACGCTTTTCTTCGACTTCTTGCCGCTCTCGCTCGGCGAGGTGAAGGGCTTCAAAACCCGTTTCCACCTCTACACCGTGCCTGGCCAAGTCTTCTACGACGCCTCACGCAAACTGATCCTCAAAGGGGTCGATGGCGTGGTCTTCGTGGCCGACTCCCAGATCGAGCGTGCAGAAGCGAACTTGGAGTCGGTGGAAAACCTGCGGGCGAACCTCGCCGAGCAGGGATACAACCTCGATAAGATCCCGTACGTCATCCAGTACAACAAGCGGGACCTTCCGAACGTTGCCACCGTGGAAGAGCTCCGTTCGATGCTCAACCCGACCGGAGTCCCCGACTTCGAAGGGGTTGCGCGTACCGGCGTCGGCGTCTTTGATACCCTCAAGGCGGTCGCGAAGCTGGTCCTTACGGAACTCAAGAAGAGCCAGAGCGGCTGACCGCCCCTCTTCTTTTCACGAAAACACCGCCTCTTCCGAGGTGGTGTTTTTCGTTTGTCTGTTTGCAAAACGTGGCGCCGCTTGAGGCGATTCTCAAAGAGGGAATGACCACACTGGCAGCGCAATTCGAAGCTACGAAGCGCGATCTGTATGCAGGATACACAGATGAGGCAAGCCGCGGCGCGGTCCTGTCCGTTGCTGGTAGTGACGTCGCAAGAGACGCCGGGCCTACTGACTGGGCCCTTCGAACACGACGAAACCTGCGTTTCTGCGGGAACTTCGGAATGCGGTCACCCATCGAGCGCTGATCCTCCTTGGAGGATCGCGATCCGTTTGATCCGATCGCCGATCGCATGCTAGGTCGGCGTTTCCCTTTTGGGCGTGCCGTACTCGCGTGCCGCCTTCTGCGGTCGCGGGCCGTCCGCGGCCCCGACTTTTTCGCCCACCGGAGGCCACCATGTACCTCGTTCTCTCCAAGAAGCCGCGCAAGTCGAAGCGCAACACCAGCAGCCGTTACCGCGCGAAGCTCAAGGCCAAGGATCGCGGTCGCCGCGGTCGCGTCTACCAGACGAACAAGTGAGCGCTTCGCCGCTCTCGGAGAAGAAGCTCGATCGTCCTCGGACCGATCGAGCTTTTTCTTTGCGCCCCGAAAACGACCTGTTTCTACTGACCTGCGGACACCTGGAAATTCCGGCGGTTGCCTTCTCTGAGCGCCCGCTGGACGACCTGTGGAGCCGGACAACGATCACCACCACCGTCGCCGTCCTTCGGCGCGGCGAGGCCATCACGCTCGTCGATTGCGGTTACGCAAGCGCCACCTGTGAGGATCCGTATCGGGAACTCGGCGTCTTCCACGCGGCGATGCTGGGGCTGACCCCGAAAGCGACGCGCTCGATTGTTGTCCAGCTCGCCGATGCAGGGATTGCGGCGAGCCAGGTAACGACGATCGTAGCGACCCATTTGCACCTCGACCACATTGGTGCTTTTTCCGATTTTCCAAACGCTGAACTTGTCGTTGAAGAACGCGAATATGAAGCGTTTCGGGCGGGGAAGAATCCTGGTTACAATCAGAAGGATCGCGAGGCTCTGGCACGTGCGGCGTCCCGCATAACGACGTGGAGCGCCGAGGAACGCTGGATGGGGACCGCCGACGCGCTTCGGGACGGCTTCGATGTGCATGGCGACGGTCGCGTCCGCCTGGTCGGCCTTCCAGGGCATACGCAGTCGTCATCAGCCGCGCTTCTTGACGGGCGCTTGCTTCACGTCGGCGACGCAGCGTTTCAGGCGTGGGAGTACCGGAAGCGGCGCGCAAGCGTGTATGGTGCACTGACGGCTTACGATCGCGCCGGCTACCGAGCCGGTCTTGTGGCGTTGGGCGCTTTTGAAGATGCGTGCATCACACATGGAATTGCCGTCGTGACCAGCCACGACCGTGAGCAATGGTCGGCGCTGGCATCTGACGACGAGCCTTCGTAGAGTCCGTTCATGCCGAAAGTGCTCGTCTGCCGTTGTGAAGACGTCACCCTCCACGAACTGGAGGAGGCGATGGCGCGCGGCCACCGGGACCTGGAGTCGGTCAAGCGCTACACGGGTTTTGGAACGGGTTTTTGCCAAGGAAAGCAATGCCTTGCGACATGTGCACGCCTGGTCGCTGCCCGCGGCGGCGACGCGAGTGCCCCGTTTACGTCACGCCCGCCCTACCACCCGGCGCGCCTCGGCGACCTCGCCGGACTGGCGAACGCGGTCGACGACGAGGAGCGCGCCGGGCGCCCGCCCCACTGAGCTACAAACGACGAAAGCGACCCGCGGGGGGTCGCTTCTTCGTTTGATTCGTCGGAATCAGGCGACGATCGCTTCGAGGCCCGTAAGGAACTTCGGAAGAGCGACGCTGATGATGATTCCGAGCTGAACCTTCTTCTTGTCGACGAGGATCCCCGCGCGGATTTCGCCGCAGGGGAGGACAATGACGAGTTTGTCGGTGTCGAGGTCGAGGAGGTAGTACTTCGCGAGGCTGGGGAAGCCGGACTCGGAGAGCGTGTCGTTGAGCATGTTGGTCATGCGATTGAAGAGCGCGGTGGCGACCGGCTGGGAGTTGTGTCCCGCGATCGACATGCCGTCCTGGACGACCCAGATGTCGACGGCCATGAGGCCGGCTCCGAGGGATTCCTGAAGCTTTTCAACCGCCAGATTTGCTTTATCGATATTCATTGATTTTTCCTCAATTTTGCCCGCAGGCACGGGTTCTGCCTGGAGAATTTCAGTCACGTCGGGGAGCGGTGTTTGGCGGGGCATAGGCCCGACAACCAGCATATTCGCCGAAGGCGGCGGGGGACCGCTCGGCAAGAGATCGAAGACGAGATCGTCAGAGCCGGCCATCGCAGGCGGGGCCTTCGTACGTCGGAGCTCGTCCTGTTTTCGAACCGCTTCGAGCACAATTTCCATCAAAGGATGGCAGAGACTCGTAGGCGGGAGGCTTGCGTGCTCGCGCAGTTCAATCGTTGGAAGTCCCGCGGCTAGCAGGGCGAACGCTGCCGGGATCCCCTGCATGTCGCCCACCTCGGCGCCGATGAGGTTTCCGTCAGATACGAGAATTCGACCGATCACTTCGTCGGTGCGTACCGTGACGATGCCGCGCGTCCGCTCCATCGCGAGGAGTTGAAGAAATGCGGCGAGGTTGATGCCGTCGATGTGCGCGCTCCGGGCGGCGAGCTCTTCGCGCACAAGCTGGAGAACGTCTGCAAATTCAACCGGCTTCGGGAGGAACGAAAAAACGCCCAAACGCGTGAGCGCGCGAAGCGACTCGCCGGAAGGACTTGCCGTTAGCGCGATCACGGGGACGCGCAACTTCCGGTTGAGGACCTCTGCGATGAGCTGAAAGCCGTCCATTCCCGGCATTTTCAGGTCGGTCACGAGGACGTCGACCGGTTCCGCATCGAGGATCGCGAGGGCGTCGTAGCCGTTTGACGCGGCGCGAACGACGAATCGTTCGTGGGCGCCGACGTCGGCGAGCCGCTCCACGAAGCTCCGGAGAAATAGCGCCTCGTCGTCCACCACGAGAACGCGCCGCGGGGCTTCGGAGGAGGGGGGTGCGGATAGGTTCGTGTTCATGCGTTGCGTTCGTCGGGACGAATCATGGCCGAAGGGAAGACCAGCTCAATACGTGTACCATGCCGGTGCTTGGCGGAAACCTCAATGGTACCACCCATGAGCGTTACGAGTTTCTTTACGATAACAAGTCCGAAGCCGGTACCGGTAGATTTTGTTGATGCGAACGGCACAAACAGTCGTTCCAATTGAGACTCGGTCATTCCGCAGCCGTTGTCGGTCACGGAGACGTGGACTCTCCCCGGTGTGCTCCAGGCATCGAGTGTTACTTCGTTTGGGCCGCTTCGTTCGGTCTCCCCCTGAAGGGGATTTTTCTCAAAGGCATCGAAGGCGTTTGAGAATAAATTCAGCAGAATTTGCCGAAATGCTGCCGGGTCGACCCGTGCGAGAAGCGGTTCCGGTGGGCGAGCTTCACCGCTAAAACGGACGACGACGCCACGGCGGCCGCCGAGGTCCATGATCGAACAGAATGCCACACACGATGCGCGAACATCGGTTTCACTGATTTGAAGAGCATCCGCGCGGACGAAGCTCTGCATCAGGCGAACAATGTCTTGCATGCGGCGAGCCGTGTCATAGATCTCGCGAAAGTAGCCCTCGCGGTCGTCGGCCGTGTGCTGGCCGCTCCGCTCGATCAATACCGAGGCGGCCATCTTGATCGCATTGATCGGATTCCCCAGCTCGTGGGTGATCCCGGCGAGCATGAATCCGAGGTTGTTCACCTGCGCGAGCGATTCCGTCGAGCGCCGAAGCCAGAGGCGCTCGGTGATATCGCGGAGCAGAATCCACTCGGTCGGTTCCGCATCAAACCCCTGAGATTCATTCGTAAAACAGGAAAATCCAAGGATACGATCACCGACCCGAAAGTGGCGGCCGGGCGCTTCCGTCGGAGGGACCTCGGGGGCGTCCGTTTGAGCGTCGGCGAGCCATCCACGGAGCTTCGTCGCAGCGATTTGCCCTTCCTCGCCAAGCCACAAGAGTGCGCGATCATTCGCGTAAATGACCGTATCACCGACGAGACCGACCACACCGAGCTCGACGGCATCGAGCACACTGGCGACGGTTCGTACGTCGAGGGGGTTTGAGAGCGGGGGATTCGTCACGAAAGTGGTGGGGGCGTTCCGGAGGTAAGCATGGCATGGGGCCACAGGTCGTTGCGACGGGCAAGCAGAAACGCGACCACGTATAACGTAACAAAAACAACGCCATACAACTTGTGTCACCGAAACGGTTCGGCGGATGTCGGCGGAATACATCGGACGGCCGGGCGGTTGTGGAGCGGTCGCGAGGCGGCGAATCCCGGGGGGCGTCGATGATTGCAGGCGGTTCGGAACCAGGTTCGATCCCGTGGAAGAGTCGGGTTTCCAAGGTGTTTCGTGCGGCGCTCGCCGGCGGGGCAGCCACGGCGGCCGACGTCGCGACGCTCACGTTGCTTGTGAGCGCGTTTGGCGTCGACCCCCACTATGCAAATCTTCCCGCATTGCTTGTCGGCGGCATTCTTGGCTTTTTTGGCAATCGGCACTTCGTATTCCGGGCCGGCGCCGGCGACCCGAAGCGCCAGTTTGCCGGCTACGTGATCGTCGAGGGGATCGGTCTCCTTCTTTCGGGACTGCTCTTCGACCTCGCGCTCCGCTACGTGCCCCACGCCCGCGATTTCTACGTTCCGCTCCGGCTCGTTTCGGGGAACGTGGTCTTCTTGGCGTGGAGTTTTCCCCTGTGGAATCGAGTATTTCGCGTGCCCGCTAGCGGCGCGACGGACAGCGGGCCCACTGAGACAGGGGCCGCGGGCGGACTCGCGATTTCGACTCCGGAATCGCGCCCCCAAGCGCGGCGAGCTCCGATACCTTCGGAGCAATGCGCGCCTCAGTAGCTCTCCACCTTTCCGGGATCGTGGCCCTCTTGTTTGCGTCGGGCTGTACCGCCGGTGTCGCTACCCTTCAGCCGGCTACCGTCCGTGGCGCCGGAGAAGTTGAAGCTTCTGCGGGACTTGCCGTTCATGTACCCGTCGAGAACACAGCGGCACTCCTCAAGACGGCGCTCGATGGCGTGAAGAACAACTACGCGACGAATCCGAACTACGCGCCAACCGAATCCGACCGCGCCGCGTTTGGAAAGGCGGCGGTTGGACTCTTCTTCAATCCGCCCGCCGCACAGACCGAATTCGCGGGGCGGGTCGGCGTCGGCAAGAAGATCGATCTCGGGATTCGCCTCTCGGGGCGCGCCCTGCATTTGCAAGGGAAATGGCAGTTTCTCGACGGGAGCGCCTCCAAAGGGTGGGACGGCGCGCTCGTCCTCGGCGCCTTCGGGCAGGTCTACTCGACCGACGTTACCGTCTCAGACTTTACGGTCGCCTCCTACGCAACGAGCCACATCGGTGGGGACGCGAGCGTACTTTTTGGAAAGAAGTACGGAGACTACGGCTTCTTTTGGGCCGGCCCGCGCTACCAAATCCAGCGGACCGCGGCGGCGATTACGGTCCTCAATGGCGTCGGTCTCGACGTGAGCACCGGTTCCCACCTCTTCGGGGCGGTCGTTGGTGGGGCGGTCGGCTACAAATACGTGTATTTCATGGCGGAACTCACCGGTGGCTACGTCGCGTGCAAGCCGGAGGTGCTTGGGACGACCTACAACGTGGGCGGTACGCTCCTCGTGCCGGCGTTTGGGCTGCTCGGGCGCTTTTAGCGTCGCGGCGTCGAAAGTACGCAACATCCTCGCGCGGCGGACGACCGGGCCGTGTGCGCAACGCAACCGACCTCTCCCCCGCCGAATCCCTCCATCACATCGCTCGCGAGGTCTGCCGCCCCCAAACGGTGCCGCCCGCTCCTCCCCCGTCGGGGCTGCGCCTCGTCGACGCAGGCGGGCCTGGCGAACGCCTTTGGGCCCTCGCCAGCGAACTCTTCCTCGCCTGGGATCGCTCGCTGACGCAGCCGGTCCTCGAGGAGCGCGTTGCCGACCTTCGCTCACTCGTCGATCTCCGGAGCGGCGCCACGATTCGCTCCTTCGCCGAGGCCGCCGCCATCCCCCGCGGGGACGATTACCGACGCTTCCGGGACCGGATGCTCCAACGCCACCGCCGCCGCCGCCTCGAGCTGATCGCCGTACTCAGCAGCCGTAAAGGGCGAATGATCGCGGGGGACGGCTGCGCGGAACTCCTTGCATTCGTTCAGCAAACGCGTCGCCCGGTCCGGGACTAGGTCGCCGGTTCCCGCTCGATGGAGAAGGCGAAGACGCAGTAGGCGATCCAAAGCAGGTTCGCCGAAAGCAGGTGGACGATCTGGAGCCACAGCGGCGCGAGCGCGAGCAAGTTGGCGAGCCCGAGCGCGATTTGGACGGCGAAGAGGACGCGGACCGCAAGCGCCATCCGCCCGGTAAGCAGGCTCTTTCCGCGGCGGGCGAGGGCGCCGACGAGGCCGGTCATCAAGACGAAGCCGGCGACCGCGGTAAACGGGTGGGCGGCGCGCAAGCGTAGGAAAAGATGGGCGACCGGGGAGAGGTCCTGGGCGAAGCCGGCGGTGAGGCTCCGTGCGGGGAAGAGCGTGTCGCCGAGGGCGGCGATGGCGCCGGTGATGCCGAGCGCCAAGAGGATGCTGGCGCCGAGGACGGTGAGCGATCGGAGCTCGGGGCGGACGGCCGGCTCGGGACGGCGGGCCGCGTAGGCGGTCGCGACGAGGGCGCCAACCAAGAGGAATGTGTTCACGAGGTGGAGGCCGCCGGAGACGGCCCGCTTCGTCGATTCTTCGTGGGCGACGAGCTTGGACAGCACGAGGAGGGCGCCGATCGCCGCCTCGCCGGTCATGAAGATCGACGCCCAGGCGGCGGCGCGACGGGCCGGATGCGCCGTTGGAGTGACCCGAAAGGCGAAGACGGTCATCGCGTAGGTCATCAGCATCGAGAGGCCGCTCGTGACGCGGTGGGCGAACTCGACCATCGTCGGCCGCGACGGGGCGGTCGGGAACACTTCGCCGTTGCAGTAGGGCCAGTGGGCGCCGCAACCGTCGCCGTACTTGGTGGCGCGGACGACCGCCCCCCAGAGGATCACCGCGATTGTGAAGACGATCGTGGCGACCGCAAAACGGAAGAGCTCCTCTGCAGGTGCGTGCGCGCTCGCCGTTTCCTCACCGCCTCCGGCGGTTCCGGGCGGACGAGGGGGTGCGGGGGACGGTCGGGCCGGGGAGGACACCATGGCGTCGTCCGTTAAGGAATCGACGGCACAAAAACAAGAAAGCCGAGAGCGAACTCTCGGCTTTCCCGTGGTTTAGCTGAGCAGGCTGCTCAGTAGACGC
>JAAFHJ010000322.1 GCA_013298325.1 Myxococcales bacterium
CGAGCGGAGACACGGCGAAACCAGCCCCTCAACCCGCCCCTCAACCCGCCCCTCAACCCGTCCCTCAACCAGAACCGCGTCGAGACCCGCCCCGCGAACTGCCGCCGCCGCGTGCCCCCGACTGGGCGGCGTTCTCCGATCCGGCGTCGCGAAACGCAATTCGGCGCGGCGAAATGCACCAACTGGCCCTCGGCGATCCCGATGGGCCGACCCACGTGAAGCCCCGCGACCCCGGGCGCCGATCGCTCGCGATTTTCGGGGCGTTCGCGGCGCTCGCCGTCCTGCTCGGCGTCGCCGGCCTCGTGCTGTACCGCTTCGCCCGCTAGCGGCATTTTTTTGCGCGGCGACCTCGTAGCGGTGCGCTCGATAGGGTACGGTCGTCCACCTGTGTCAGACGCAAACTCGACGGACGCGCTGTTCACACCGACCCTCACGCTCGCGGTGGCAGGCGGCGTTTTGGTCGCCGCCGTCGCGGTCGTCGTCTACCTGCTCCTGCGCGGCCGCACGACGCCGGCCCTGAAGCAGGCGCCAAAGGCTGCACCCGACGAACCGCGCGCCAGCGATCCTTCGAAAGTCCGCGTGCTGGTGGCGCCGAGCCCACCTGCCGCGGCCAACCCCCCCTCGGGACCGCGCATCCCTACGCTCGCCCCCGCCGGTTCGTCGGTCGGCGAGCTCGACGAAGAGCTCGCGATCGAGATCGAAGCCGATCCGATCCGCCCGCCGGACGTCACCGTCGTCCCCTGGCTCGCCGATCTCTCGGCCCACGACGACGAACCGACCCAGACCGGCGCCTTCGTCGTCGTCGATGGCTCGGGGAGTTCGGACCGCGGTCAGCGCCGGAAACAGAATGAAGACGCCCTCTTCGTCGATGCTGCCAAGGGGCTCTACGTCGTGGCCGACGGCATGGGCGGCCACAAAGGCGGCGCGCGGGCGAGCAACCTCGCGGTCGATGTCGTCCGCCGGCGCTTCGAAGAGGCGGTCGCCGCCGACCTTGCCGCCGACGAACCGGCCTGCGTGACCGTCGCCTGGAAGCCGGCCGGCCCGTCGATGGGCGAAATCGCCAACACCCCCTTCGACGGCGAGCTCCCGCGCCGCGCCGCCCGCCTCGCGACCGCCGTCTCCGAAGCGAACGACGCCATCTTCCGCGAAGCGAACGCCGACCCGAACTACGCCGGCATGGGGACGACCCTCGTAGTCGCCCAGTTTGTGCCGAACAAACAGCGCCTGTACGTCGGCCACGTCGGCGACAGCCGCTGCTACCGGCTCCGCGGCGGCGAAATTGAGCAGGTCACCCGCGATCATACGATGGAGACCGAGTTCGGCGTCCGCGGCCCCCACGGCAACCGCCTCGCCCGCGCCGTCGGGATCTCGCCCGGCGTGAAGATCGACATGATCCTCGACCGCCCGCTCCCCGGCGACGTCTACCTGCTCTGCTCGGACGGCCTCACGAAGACGGTCCCGACCGACCTGATCGGCCATATTCTCGGCGAATTTGCCGACCCCGAGCGCGCCGCGAGCGAGCTTGTGACGATGGCGAACACGAACGGCGGCATCGACAACGTCACCGCCGTCGTCGTCCGCGTCGCGTTGCCTTCCTGACCCTGATCGGGGGGAAGGTGGGAGCGAAGTGTACGGACACGCGCAAAGTGTGGTTGCGGAACTGGCGGCGCACCCACGCTTTCATGTAGAGTTCAAAGGCGTTGGTTGCGAACTCCGCGCCGTCTCCCGCTTCGCGGACGGACGCGTTCCGCGTCATGCGCCGTCCGTCGAGGTACGAAAATGCTTTGGATTTCGATCGCCGTCTGCGTCGTCGCGATGATTGGGATTCTGGCGCTCCTCCGGAAGCCGGCGCCAGGACCAGGAATCGGTTCGGACGAGGCCCCGCCCCGCGACGACGCCGAGAAGCCGGTGCGCGCCGTCGCGAAGCTCCCGCGCAGCAAAAAAGCGAGCCTCCCGCCGATCGCGTTGCCGACGATCTCTGCCGAGGGGCACGTCGAGAGCTCGGTCACCGACGTCGTCGATTTGGACCTCGATCTCGGCCAGACCGAAGGGGGCAGCGGCGTACCGGTCGTGCCGAGCCTCGTCGATCCCGAAGCGGAGCCCGACGAGCCGACCCGCACCCACCCGCTGATCCTCGTCTCCGCCTGCGGCCAGAGCGATCGCGGCAAGAAGCGCCAGCGGAACGAAGACACCCTCGGCATCGTCGAGAACAAAGGTCTCTACATCGTCGCCGACGGCATGGGCGGTCACCGCGGCGGCGCCGAAGCGAGCAAGCTCGCCGTCGAGACGGTCACCGGCCTCATCAACGACGCCGCCCGCCCGACGAACGTCCTCGACGAGCGCCTCCCGGTCCACGCCAACCGCCTCGCCGATGCGATCCGCGTCGCCAACGCGGCGGTCCACAAGGCCTCCCACGAGACGCGGGACCTCGCGAAAATGGGGACGACGATGGTCGCCTGCCACTTCGCCCTCCGCAAGCAGCGCGTCTACATCGGCCACGTCGGCGACAGCCGCGTCTACCGGCTCCGCAACAACGTCCTCGAGCAGATCACGAAGGACCACACCCTCGCCGAGCTCGGCGTCCGCGGCCCTCTCGCGAGCCGCCTCTCACGGGCGGTCGGCGTCGCTCCGAACGTCACCGTCGACATGCTCGTCGGCAAGCCGCAAGCCGGCGATGTCTATCTGCTTTGCTCGGACGGCCTGACGAAGATGGTCGACGAGCCGATGATCGAGAAGCTCCTCCGCCAGTGCAGCGACCCGCAAAAGGCGGTCGAGGCGCTTATCGCCAAGGCGAACGACCTCGGCGGCCGCGACAACGTCACGGTGATCGTCGTAAAGGTTCAAGACTCCACGCAAAACGCCGCCGCCTAGCCCCCCGTGCGGCGCTCATGGCGCCAAAAGCCCTTCGCTCGCTGTCGCGATGCGGAGGCCCTCGGCGGTGAAGTGGACGTTGACCGCGCCGGTGCGTGACGTGACCAACAGTGGGATCCCCTCCTCGGAAAAGCGAGTGACTGTGCGGGGATGCGGATGTCCGAAGCGGTTTCGCAGGCCGCTCGAGGCGACGGCAAGCCGGGGCTGTACCGCCGCGAGGAAGGGGGCCCCCGAGGAGGTGCGGCTCCCGTGGTGGCCGACTTTGAGGAGATCGCTGGCGAGCGAGCTGCCGTAGCTGGCGACGAGCGCCTCTTCGGCGTCGCGCTCGGCATCCCCGACGAAGAGGGCGCGCCCGTAGGGGGAAATCACCTGGAAGACCAGCGAGTTGTCGTTGGTGCTCCAGCCATCGTGGACGCCGGGGCACGGCGCGAGGATCCGGACCACGATGCCGTCTTCGAGCGGGTGATCGCCGCAGAGGTGGCGGGGGCCGAGGCTGCTCGCACCCCGAACTTCCAAGTGTTTTCGGAGCGCCGCGACCGGTGGGATCTCCGTTGCGCCCGCATCGCCGGTGACCGACCAGAAGCGCCCGACGGAGACGGAAGCGGTCGCCGTCGTGAGGCCGCCGAAATGGTCGGGATGGGGGTGGGAAAGGGCAACAACATCGAGATGATCCCGGCGACGGGCCCGAAGCAGCGCCGCGATCGGCACGCCGGGATCGACAGGGCTCCCGACGAAGCCGCCCCCGTCGACGAGCAAGAGCCTCCCCGATGGCAGGGTGATGAGCGTGGCGTCCCCCTGGCCGACGTCGAGGTGGGTGACGACGAGCTCGCCGCGCCCCTTGCCAAGGATGGCGATCTCGGCGCCGGCGACGACGGCAAAAAGGGCAACGATTCCAGTGGTAAGCGCCCGTTTTTGGCCGGGGGAGAGGAGGGCGGGGGCGTCTGGCGTCGGCGGCGCGAACCGGGCCACCGCGACGAGGGCGGCGAGCGCGAGGGCGGCCCCTTGGAGGGGGGTCGGCGGCGGGACGTTCCAGCCGGGGGCATCGGCGCCGAAGCGGGCGAGCGGCACCAGGAGGCGGAGCGCCCCTCCACCGGCGGTCGCGAGCCCCTGTTCGAGGGGTGGGATCGGGCCGGCGAGCAGGTGGACGAGGCAGATCGGGAGCGCCGCAAGTTCCCCAATCGGCACCGCAATTCCGTTGAGCGGCACCGCGAGCAGCGGTAGGCGGCCCCCGAGGCGCGCCAGGAGCGGCACCGTCGGGATCGTCGCCGCGAGGGTGGTCGCGAGCGGTTCGACGAGGCCGACGAGGCCGGCGAGCTGTTGGAGCGGCACGATCCGCTTCAAGAGTGCCGTCATCGGGCGGGCAAACACGAGCAGGCCGAAGGTCGCCGCCGCCGAAAGTTGGAAGGAGACGTCGGTCACAACCAGCGGATTTCCCAAAGAAAGCAGGAGCGGCGCCGCGGCGAGGTGGCGAAGGGCAGGGGCGCGCCGACCGAGGGCGGTCATCAGGAACGCGAGCGACGCCGTCACCGCCGCCCGCCAGGCCGATCCGCTCCCTCCGGCGAAATCGGCGTACAAAATCGTGAGCGGGATCCCGCAGGCGGCGGCAAGCTTCTGGGTGTCGTAGCGGGCGGCGAGCGGCACGATCCGCGCAAAAAGCCAGGCGAGCGCGCGCACAAGGCCGGCGACGACGAGGACGATATGCATCCCGGAGACGGCGAGCAGGTGGGAGAGGCCGGCGTCCCGGAAGGCGCGATCGTCGTCGGGGGCGAGGTCGTTTTCGCCGAGTACGAGCGCCCGCGCGAAGCCGTCGGTGTCGGCGGAGAAGGTCGCAGAAATTCGGGCACGTACGCTGTTGCGAAGGGCATCGACGAGGCCGCCCGGCGTGACGCCGCGGCCGGTCCGCAGCACATCGAGGGCACCGCCGGAGAGGAGCACCCCGCGCGCCGCCTCGCTCCAGCGTGGATCGGGGAGTTCGGCGAAGAGGAAGCGGGTCGGCGCCGCCAAATCGGCGATGAAATGGACGCGATCGCCGCGCCGCGCGTCTTCAGCGTCTGCGCCATGCCCATGAATTTGCACGCGGATCGTGCCGAACTCCTCGATGATGGGTGGGAGCGCTGCGTCGCCGGGCCCATCACAGATGAGTTCCTGGGCGTCGACGACGAGCCGCACGCTGACCCCATCCGCGCTCCGGTGGACGACCGGCGAGGTGACGACCGTCCCGTCCCCCTCGCAGCGGCGTGGCGCGCCGAGGCGCGTCACGAGGTCCCGGCGCTTCGCTTCGTGGGCGCGCACCTGCCTGCGGGCGACGAAAGCTCCCAGTAATGCGACGAAAATGACAAGAAATGCCAGTGCATGGCGCCGCTTTCCGGAGGCTCGCGTCACGAGCACGAGCATCCCAAGCGCCGCCGCGGCGACGACCGGCGCCGAGAGGCCATAGACGCCGATCGCCAGCGCCAGCGCCACAAAGAGGAGCGGCTCCAGCCGCGCGAAGGGGGTCCCCATGGCGCGCCCCCAGGCGACGCCTGTACCAACGCCGTTTTCCTGGGGTATTTGCAAATTCGGGCGCCGATCCCCCCTGGCCCACGCCCGATTTGCCTGGCCCGGGCCACCCCCAGGCCACCTCCGCGCAATTTCTGCACACAGCCGGCAAGGCGTGCGGCAATTCGCCCCAGCGACGCGCCGGTCTGTCGCAAAACGTCTCGACTTTACGCAGTTTTCGCCGCGGCACAGCAGCTGCTGCGCGTGCGCGCATGGAATTCAAAACGCTCCTCGTCCCCTACGACTTCTCCCCGTGCGCCGCCCGTGCCCTCGACACCGCCGTCGCCCTCGCGGAGCGCTTCTCCTCCAAGGTCATCGTTCTTCACGTCGTTCCGCCGGCGGCGACCGTCCCCATCGAAGCGCTCGGCGCCCCCTTCGGAATGAGCCTCCCGCAGGTCCCCCTCCAGGACCTCCTCGTCGCCCGCGAGCAGGAGCTTGAGACGATCCTCGAACCGTTCAAGAAGGCAGGCGGCGCCGTCGTGACCCGCGTCGTGATCGGCGACGTCGCCGACGAAATCCAGACGGCGATCACCAAGGATTCCCCCGACTTGCTCATCGTCGGCACCCACGGGCGCACCGGCATCGGC
>JAAFHJ010000320.1 GCA_013298325.1 Myxococcales bacterium
GCCTTGAAAAGTCGGCACCGACCAGTGGGCTCCGAAGCCTCGTCGCGCCGTCGGTCACCGGCGAGTGCGATGAGATCTCGGCGCTGTTCGCGTTCCTGGCGACGCAGGTCGGCGTGAAGCAGGTCGGCCTCTTTTGGCCGACAAGCAACCACACGATCGCCGCCTGGACGCCGGTACTGACGGGGAAGCGTCCGACGCGAATCCTGATTCCGACGACGCAGATCTTCCAATCGTGCGAGGCCGGTTTCGGAACAACGACGTTTACGCCTGACGTCCAAAGGACCGTCTACGCCTACCAGGCGCGCGATCTGGCGAAGACGGCGAAGGTACCCGACGGTGCCTTCTTCCTCGCGCAACTTCAAGCATATGCGCCGGCGAGTGATGAACTCCTCGCGCTGCTGCGCCTCGATCGCGGCCAGCGCTACGACACGTCGTTTGGCGCGTGCGCGGCGGCCCGTCAATCGCTCGTTGCGTCGCTTTCTTCAAAGCCACTTTCCGCCGCCGACCGGGCCGCCTTGACCCATTACTTGACCGAAGAACGCGGCCTCTCCAGCGCCAGCTCGGCGGCGATCACCCTGCTGGCGCCGTAGCCCGGCGCGATCAAATCGGCGGCAGGAGCGCTCTAGGGGTGCGCTCGCGAATTGCCTGCGGTAGACGGCTCCGCCATGACCGAGCCCGTGCTTGCCCCCGAACCGCGCTTCCCGTTCCTCCTCCTCGACGTCGCTGCGGAGGAGGCCGACGTCTTCTCGGCAGCCCTCTTTGAGTGCGGCGCCGATGGCGTGGAAGAGCGCGACGCGACGACGCTGATCAAAGGGCGTACCGGCGACAAGGTGACGCTCGTCGGCTCCTTCGAGACGATGGAAGAGGCCGAAATGGCTCGCGAATCTTTCAAGTCGTCGATGGAGGAAGACCCGGCGCTCGCCGCCATGAATCCGGTCCTCGAGGTCATCGTCGGCGACGCCTGGCGCGACGCTTGGAAGGTCCACTTCCGCCCCTTCGCCATCGGCCCCGGCATCGTCATCCGGCCGCCGTGGGAGACCTACGAAGCCAAAGCAGGTGAAATCGTTCTCGAACTGGAGCCGGGTCGCGCCTTCGGGACCGGCCTCCACGAAACGACGAGCCTCGTCGCCGGTCTCCTCTGCAATTCGAAAGAGCGCTTCGCCGGCCAGGAAATTCTCGACGTCGGCACCGGCTCGGGCATCCTTGCCCTCATCGCCCTCGCCCACGGCGCCGGCAAGGCCCGCTGCACCGACAACGACCCGGATGTCGTCGACGTCGTCCTCGAAAACGCCGGCCGCAACGGCCTCGGCGACCGCGTCGTCGTCGATACGACCGACATCAAGGACGTGGCCGGCGCCTACCCGGTCGTCGTCGCCAACATCGAAGCGCGCATCCTGATCCCGATGGCGGCCGATCTCACCGCCCGAGTGGCGAAGGACGGCCTCCTCGTCCTCTCCGGCATCCTCGTCCCCCAAAAGGCCGACGTCATCGCCGCCTACGCCCCCTTCGGCATGACCGTCGTCGACGCGCCGGAAAAAGGGGAGTGGATCTCCATCGCCTTCACCAAGGCCTGAGATCATGCGTACGATCCGCCTCCCGCTCTCGCCACTACCTGAAGAAAATCAGGTGGTTGCGCTGCCGCCGGAGGCGGTTCGCTATTTGAGTACGGTGCTCCGCCTGCGGGCGGGGGCGCGGTTTGTCGCCTTTGATCGCCGAACCGGCATGGAGGCCGATGGCGAACTCCTCGAGGGGGGAGCCTCCTTCGGGCCGGCCCGGCCGGGGGTCATCGCCGACGCTCCGGCGCTGCTCCTGCAGGGGTGGGCGAAGGGGGACAAGAACGAGAGCGTGCTCCAGGATGCGACCGAGCTCGGCGCGAGCCATGTGCTCTTCTTTGCGGCGGCGCGCAGCGTCGCAAAAGTCGAAGAAGGCAAAAAGAGGACTGCCAAAGAAGAGCGTTTGATGGCGGTCGCCGAAGGGGCGGCGCGGCAATCGGGGCGCGCCGATGTGCCGGTCGTGACGACGCCGGTCCCGCTGACCGAGGTGCTCGCGGAGGCGGCGGCGGTCGCGGAGCGGCGCTTTGTGCTCGTGCCGACCGCGGAGCGATCGCTGGGGACCGAATGGGTGCATCATGCACATGAGTCGGTAGCGTTTCTCGTGGGGCCCGAGGGGGGGCTTGCGCCCGAAGAGATCGCGCTCGCAGAAACATTTGGATTTGTTCCTGTTTCCCTCGGCGCGTATGTGCTTCGTTGCGAGACGGTCGCCGCAGCACTCCTCGGCGCGCTCCGTGTGCTCCGAACGGACCCCCGCGACCCCGCAAAACTGCGCTAGCATCGCCGCCCCAATGCTTGAGCGCATCGCCCTCCACCAGACGCGCCTCCGGACCCCGGGCCTCGGCCTCGACGCGAAAGGGGTCGCCCTCGGCGCCAAGGGGCTTGTGCTCCTTCCGAGCATCGATCGTCTTGTTGCGTTCCTCGCCGTGTATACGCGGGAACGGAGCCTGGAAGACCTTCTTCAATCGCTAGTGATCCGCGCCGTCAAATCGAAATTGGGGACGCGCGAACTCGTTCTTGAGGTGAGCGCCGAGTCGTCGGACCGCATGGATCGCCTCGCCGAGACGGCCCGTCTCGTCGGCGGCTTCAGCTTCACCGGCACGAGCCGCCACTTCGTCCAGTATCGGGATGCCGCCGCCCCCTTCGGCTACGACGCCGGCCAGCTCCTCCCGAGCGACGCGGCGCTGGTCCTCTACCACGACACCTTCACCCAGAGTTACGAGGCCGACGCCCCCATCGACCTGCGCGCGCTCCTCCTCCGGCTGGAGCCCCACGTCGACCCGACGACCGCCCTCGAAGATGGGCCGCGTTGGTTCGTCACCGAGCAGGGCTTAGGCCCTGCATTAATTCACTATTTCGTGCGCTCGCGCGTCCAGGCCGATGTGACGATCGCCGAGTGGCCACCGGAGAGCGCCTTCGACGAGGGGCCGGTGCGCCGCTACCTGTTTCAGGTCACCGACCTCCCGCCGCGGATGAAGCGCCTCCTCCACTCGACGCCCGGGATTGTGGGGTTCCTGCCGACGGCCCCCGGCGTCGCCGTCGAGGCTGGCTTCCGCCACCCGGTCACCCTGCGCGCCTGCCCGGTCTTTGACGGCGGCGGGATGGTCTTCCTCCGCGGCCACCGGAAAGAGCCGCTGATTGTAAAACAACTTCCGCAACTTGGTGATGTGCGCGCCTTTGCCCGCGTCGAACTCCACGGGCTCGACGTGGGTCAGAAGCCGGCGGCCCAGCAGACGCGCGCCCCGGAGCCGGTCCGCGTCCCCCTCCGGATCGTGCCGACGACGCGCGCCTTCCGGAACGTCACCGCCTCCTTCCTGCTGCCCCACGAGGTCCCCCTCTTCCGGAAGCTCGCCTACGCGCTCCCGCCTTCAACGATCGCCAAGACGCGCATCGCGATCACGGCGAAGGGGGCTTTCTTGCGCAATTCTCAGGGGATCGAAGCGATCCCCCTCGGCGAATTTTTCGTCGAGGTCCACCCCCAGCTCCACCTCCCGGCCGGCTTCGACTTCATCCCTGCCGTGGCGCCGGAAGTGCTCCACCGAGCCCTTGGGACGCCGCCCGGGGTCGCCGTCTTTGTGATGCGGGACGGAAAGGCTCTTTCCGTCGAGGAACACGGGTTTGTCCCCCTCGAAACGCTTCTGCTCGAGGCGACCCCCTGGGAACCGCTCGCGGCAGAACCGATTGAGCGTGCGCTGGGAGAAACTCCGATTGAGTTGACGACGAACGAACTCGGCTTCTTTCCGCTCTCGGGCGTTGCCCCTCCGAAGGAGACAGCCCTCTAATGGCGGAGACCGTCCACGCGCTCGCCGAGCGCCTCTTTGCCGGCTTTTTGGCGCCACTGGTCGTCGGTGGGACGATGACACCGGGGCATCCGATCGGCGGAGAGGCTGCTTTTTCCCTCGCAGAGTCCGATCATCCCTCGGCCGACATCGACCTGCGCGCCCATGTCGATCTCGCGCGTGTCCGCCGGGCGCGTTCCCTCGTTCCGATCGATCGCTTCGACGGCATCGACGGCGCGAGCTGGGTCCTTGCCGCGGCCCTTCACGATCTCGTGCTGACGGCACATCCCGAACTCGCAAAGACGTTTCAATCGGACAATCCGCAGAAGCTACTCACGATTGTGTTGGCGACGCTCGACAAGATCCCGCCGACACAAACGCCCGGGGAGGCGCTCGCGCGGCACACACTCTTTGCACGAATGCTTGAAATTTCGCGCACCGATCGCGCGATTTCCTGGTGGACCGGGAAGGCGCTCTTCCTTGGCGAAGAGGTGCCGGCGCGCCTCACCGCGTGGCCCGAGTTTCGAAAGGTGCAGATCGACGAGCAGCACCACCCGCTGGTGACGCTCCCGGCCCATGGCGGTCGCGTCGATCCGCTCGGCTTCCGCGAGGCAGTTGGGCGCTTCTTGGGAAGAACCCCGCTTACCGACTTCGCCTACCTCCACCGCGACGCTGGCGACGACTCGCTCTTTCCGCCGTTTTCGCTGACAGCGAGCCACCTCGCGCTGCTCGGCACGCGAGCCGGGCGGACCCTCGCTTTGCGTGCAGAGTGCACGGGGAACGTCGATCGCTCGCTGGGGCCCCAAAATTCCCTCGGTACCGCCGATCGCGCCCTCGGGCGGGCGGTCCGTCTGCTTGCCCATGGCGGTGGCGGCTGGGGGCGCGCCACGGCACCGATCGCCTATTTGGGGGAGCGCGTCTTGCGGCGGGCCCAACAGGAACTCGCGAGCGCGTCCGACCCGAAACCGCTGGTTCTTCCAAGCGATCCGGAAGCGATCGTCGCGCTCACCTGGGGGGCCGCCTGGGCCCAGCTGGAGATCGCCCTCCACGGGGAGAGCTTCTCCGCGCTGGAGCGCCGTGGGCTCCTCGCGCTGATCGCCCCCCTCGCGAGCCACGGCGCTGCGAGCGATGTGAAAGCGCGCCTCGAAGCCTCCCTCGCGAGCTAGAAACAAACGAAAAAGAGCGCGCTCTTTCGGGCGCACTCTTTGGAGGATTCGTTTGGTGGTTCCGGGCGGCCCCGCAACTCACTTCTTGTTGGCAAAGCTCGCGGGCGCTTCGGCCGGCTCAAGCACTTCGATCTTCTCGAAGGTGAGGATGCCGTTGTCCGGATCGGAGACCATGCCGGTCGTCGACTTCGTGAAGTTGAAGTCGTAGTTGCCGGTGATGCGGACCTTCGCGCCGACCGCCGGGAGCGGGAACGGAACGTCGACGCCCCAGACGTCGTCCTTCACGAGCTCCTTCGGCGCCTCTTTCTTGTCGTGGTAAGCCTTCTCGGCCTCGAAAACGACAGCAAAGTTGCGGGCCCAGCCGAGGACACCGATCTTGCGACCGGAGGTGTCCCCCTTCTTGTCGGCGATGGCAAAGCGGGGGACTTCCGCCTTGCAGTCGTCGGGGTCCTTCTTGCCGACTTCGTGGAGCGCGCAGGCCGGGGCCGACGGAATGTTGCTCTCGACGATGTAGCCCTCGATGGTGAGCTTCTTCCCGGCCACTTCCGAGCGATGGATGTCGGAATTGATGTGGTGGGTCGCGCCGTAGACGGTCCACGACTCGCCGGCTTTGAGGGGGAGCGTCGGCAGCGCCGGAACGCCGGGGAGGTTCGGCTTGCGGCCGGAAGGCGCGGGCGTCGCCTGGTAGGGCTCGTCGTAGGGCTGTTTGCACCCAAGCGAGAGGACCGTGAGACCCGCGACGACGACGGCAGAGAGCGTGCGCATGGGAAGGGCTCGCTAGCACGCTTCTTTTCGTCGTTTCAAGTACGGGGGAATTCAGGCGGTTTTTCCTCGCATTTCGCGAGGTCGCTGGTCATGGTGGCACGATGAACCTTCGCGCATTCCCTCTCGCTTCCGCGATGGCCCTCGCCGCTGCATTTCTCGCCCCCGCCTGCGGGTCGACCACCGACAGCGTCTTCGACGGAGGCAACAGCAGCGGCACCGGCGACGCGACGACCGACGGCGGAACCGGCACCAATGATGCGAGCGACGGCTCGCC
>JAAFHJ010000321.1 GCA_013298325.1 Myxococcales bacterium
AGGTCGGCGACCGGTCGCGGCACGCGGTGGTCGGTCGTCGTCCCGTCGCCGAGCTGTCCTTTGTTGTTGAACCCCCAGCACCGGACGGCGCCGGTCGCCAAGACGGCACAGGAGTGGCCGGTCCCGAGGGCCATGTCGACGACGCCGGTGAGGTCGGCGACCGGCGTCGGCGTCGCGCGGTCGACAATCGTCCCGTCGCCAAGTTCACCAAGGGAGTTTGAGCCCCAGCAGACGGCGCGCCCGCTCCGCAAGATGGCGCAACGATGGTTGTTTCCGACGGCAGCGAAGAGACGGGTCACTTGACCGGCGAGTTCGGGGATCGCCGTGACGGTCGTTCGCGAGATGGTGTCTCCGGTCCCGAGGACTCCATTGAGGTTCTCTCCCCAGCAGCCGACGTCGCCATTTGCATGCAGAACGCATACATCCTGGCTGCCGGCCGCGACGTGGAGGACATCGGCGAAGGCGGGGTCGGCGACGCCGGTCGGGAGTTGGGTGCGGCTGGCGATGCTCCCGGCGAGAGGGACGTCTTCGCCAGCCCCCCAGAAGCGTGTTCCGCTCCCGGTGAGTGCAAAGACGAAGCGCCTTCCGAGGCCGATGGCGAACGCGTCGAGGACGCCGGGGACGATGACCGGGGTCGTGCGGACGGTCGTCGTGCCGTCGCCGAGCTGGCTTGCCTCATTGGCGCCCCAGCAGCGGAGCCCGCCGCGCGACCGGAGGATGCAGGTGTGATTCGCCCCGGCGTCGATGGAGAGGGCGTCGGTCACGTCTCGGACTGCGACCGGGGTCGCCGAGTAAGCGGTCGTGGTTCCGTCGCCGAGTACGTTCGAAACCCCGTTGCTTCCCCAGCATTTTACGGTGTCTCGGGCGATGCACGTGTGGGTCAGGCCGGCGGCGAGCACGCGGGGGACCTCCACAATCGGGGGTGCCGCGTCGGGCGCTTCGCCATCGGTCCCCGCGGCGTCGCGTGTGGCATCCGGGGCTGCGTCGGGGCCCCCATCGACGACGGTGCTCGTCGGGGGGGCAGCGTCCCGTCGCGGAGCGGCGCCATCCGCTTCACCGGCGTCGCTGCGCGGTGCCGCCGCGTCCTGGTCGTCGGTCGGGGCCTCGGCGAGCTCGCCGCAGGCGATCGACAGTGCGGCGAGCGTCGGTGCGAGGAAGAGCTTGCGCCCGAAGAAGAGCTTCATTTTACGCCCCATCGACCCATCGACCATTGGTGGATCTTTTCGATTTCTACGTCGGTAGCGACGCGATCAAAGACGATAGCTGCGCCGATCATTCCGTAGAACTTGTCGTAGTGTCCGGCACCGGCACCGATCGTTCGCCAACCGATTTCGTCCGCGTAGCCGACGTCGGCGTGTCCAATCGCGTGTCCGGCGGAATATGCGGTGAGCGTCCCGGAGGTGGCGTGGGAGAACCCAAGGAGCGTTGCTTCGCCGCTATCTTTCTGAAAACCTTCGCCGAAGCGGGTCGTCAGCCATTCGCCATCGCGGTAGTTCGTGTAGGTAAGGGCGCCATCCTCAAGGCCCGAGGCAGCCCGTGCCGTGCCCCAGAGCCCGTCGCTGATGACCGACTGACGGGGGTTGATCCAGGCATGCAAAGTGCCTTTGTTGTCGTTCGGGAAGTAGGGGCTGCTGCCGACCCAGAGGATGCTTCGTCCGGAAGACTGGTACTGAAGCTCGTCCAGGTTCAAGAACTGATTCTTGACATCGAAGCTGAGGGCGGCACCGCCATTGAGTCCGTCTTCTGCCCAGAGGGGGCGCGCGTCGCCTTGGGCGGTGGCGGTGAGCGCCCCGCTCCGCTCCGACCAGCCGTCTACGGCGGTGCCGTGGGTCGCCGTCAGGTGCCAGGTCTGCGTGTCGAAGGTGTTTCCGAGCGTGTAGTTACCGCCGGCGAGCAGGATTCCGTCGGGGCCGACCGCGACGCCGTCGGCGTGGGACTCGTTCCAGGGGATCGACTCGGCGGGGTCCTCGTGCCAGGTCTCGCCGTCGGCGGTCCACCAGACCTCGTGGAGGTTGTAGCTGCCCCCCTCGCGGTAGCCGCCGATCATCCAGATTTTGCCGTCGTAGACCTTCACCGCCGCGTAGCGACGCCCTTCCCAGGGGGGCGTGGTGTGCTTCTTCCAGGTGATGCCGACGCCGGGGCGGCTGATGCCGTCGGTGCTCCAGACTTCCTGGAAGAAGGTGTCGGTACCCGCAAAGGCGCGTGCGCCGCCGACGAGCCAGAGGCGCCCCTGGAACTCTACGAGATCGCTGATGATTCCGCGCCCACTCGGGCGGTCGACGAGGTCGTCGCGGAAGTCATTGTCTTGGACCTTCGTCCACGTGGCGCCGTCGGCGGAGCTCCAGAGGTCGTTGTAGTAGTGGACGCCGAGCGGCCCTTCGAGGAGGCCGTTCTGGCCGCCGAAGGCCCACAGCTTCCCTTGGAAGGTCCCCGTCACGTGCAGCATGCGGTGCTGACCGAGGGCGGTCCAGGGGACGTCGGCCCCGCGCGTCCAGTGAATGCCGTCGACCGTCGACCAGGAGTCGGTGTGGTAGGCGGTCCGGAGCTTGTCGGTGTAGTCGCCGCCGATCATGTAGAGGCGGTCGTTGAGGACATTGCAGCCGAAGTAGTGGCGCGGCGAGAAGCGGTCGGCGGGGACCGGGTCGACGGCGTGGGGCAGCTCGAGGGTCCACGTCGCGCCGTCGGGAGAGCTCCAGACTTCATTGGTGCTGTCGGTCGGCCAGCCGGTGTAGGGCCCCTCCGCGAAGGTGTTCCAGCCGCCGATCATCCAGTATTTGTGGGTGTTTCGCAGGTAGACGACGCAGGGGCCGTCGCGGTGGGTCCACGCGGTCGTGGTGCCATCGGCGTTTCGCGAGGGGGCGATTGCGGCGGTACGTCGCGTCCAGATGTGGGACTCGCCCGCGTCCGAGCGGGCGACGCCATCGCGGGCATCAAAGACGTGAACTTGCGAAAGCTCCGTGGGCGACCAGGCTTCGACGGTCGCAGCCAGAATGGTGCCGCTCGGGCTCACCAACGCGACCGTGTGGGGGCCTGCCGTGACGGCCGGCGTCTTTGCGAAGACCAGGGCGTTGGAGTCGACGCGGAAGGGGATCGGGGCGCCGTCGAGGGTCACGCGTGCGACTGCGGAGAGGCCGGTGCCGGCGATTGTTAGGAAGGAATCCCCTTCTTTATCAATGATTTGCGGCACCACGGCGCCGACGAGCGGCGGGACAGGCTCCGGCACGGGCACCGGTACGGGCTCCGGTACGGGCACGGGCACCGGTACGGGCTCCGGTACGGGCACGGGCACGGGCACAGGCGCCGGAGGGGGCACCGGTTCGGCGGTTGCCGTCGTGCTCGGGATCGGCGTCGGGGCGGGGCCAGGCGCGGGGGCCGGCGGGACGGTGACCGTCGGGGCGGGCGCCGGAGACGCTGCGCCGCCGAAGTAGCTGCAGGTGCCGTTGACGGCGAGCTCATCGTAGCGGTCGACGCACACGTATCCGCTGCCGGCCGGGGCCGGCGCGCAGAGGTCGGTCGCGCACTGAAAGTCGGCGATGCAGGCATAGCCGACGGGGGCTTGCCGCTGGCAGACACCTACGTTCGGATCGGTGCTCGAGCAGAAGAGTCCCGACTGGCCGATCCCGTGGTAAGAACAGGTGTCTGAACGCCGTTTCGTCTCCGTTGGGAACTCGCATTTGAGCTGGGACCCGCGGATCATTCCGCAGGTACCGACGCCGTCCTTCCTGCCGATGCACGCGTCGTTGCTCGAGCACTCAAGGTTCGCCCGGCAGCTTGCGCCACGCGGAAGGGTACCGACCACCACGTAGTCGCACGCGTCGCGGATCGCGCGATGCTCCGCGGCGGTGCGCACCGGCATCGGGATGTGGGCGATCTTGTCGAGGCAATTTGCGGCGCGGGTCGCGTCGAAGGCGAGGTGACCGCCCGTCTTCACGCCCGGAACGAGCAAGTCTTCGTAGACGTTCGAAAATCCGCCGCTGTAGGTGGAGATGCATTGCTCGGTCTGCCAGCCGCTGGGGGCTCCACACGCGGTCGCCAGCGCTCCGCAGAACGCGACCGCCTGGGCGCGCTGGAAGGCGTCGATGTCCGACGCACTCCCGGTGCCCGAACTCGCGTCGGCGCCGCTGGAACTCGCGTCGGCGCCGCTGGAACTCGCGTCGGCGACGGCGGAACTCCCGTCGGCGACGCTGGAACTCCCGTCGGCGACGCTGGAACTCCCGTCGGCGACGCTGGAACTCCCGTCGGCGACGGCGGAACTCCCGTCGGCGACGCTGGAACTCCCGTCGGCGACGCCGGAACCCCCGTCGGCGCTGCCGGAGCTACCGCTGTCGACGTCGGCCCCTGCGTCTTTGGAGCCCGGCGAAGGGCCGCACCCGTCAAACCACCCGCCGTCGTCGGCGGGCGCGTTGATCGTCACACTGCACGCCATCGTCGATGATGCGAGCAGCAACCAATGAATCTTCTTGAGCATGGAGTCCCTCCTCCTCGTGACACGTGTCCGTCCGCGGCTGCCGTCCCCACGGCAGTTCGCGACGTGCTCTCAATGCAAAATCGATGCGATTAGCGACGCTTACTCGGCGCCGCAGCCTCGAGCGGCTCGTCGAGATTCCTCTGCGCCGTCTCGAGGGCCAATCGCGCGCTCAGAAGCTCTTCGATCGGCTTCCGAACGATGAGCATCATGAATAGACCGAAGGCGTTTCGGAGCGGCCGAACGATGTGGTGATCGTTCCCGATGCTGAGCACGACTTCCTCAAAAGCTTCCGGAAGACCTTCCGTACGCAGCCGTGACATTTTCATTCGAACCATCGACGCGGTCGCGCTCGCGACGATCCCGACGTTCAGATGGCGCTCCATGCAGTCGGAAACGATGATCGAACCGGTGTCCGCCTCGACGACCGCCACAGCGACGTAGCCGTCGACATCGCGAAGGAAGGTGAGGACGAGGCCAAGGCGTGGACTGCAGGAAATTCGCGTGGATAGCGGGATTTCTGCGGAACGGCTCGAGGCGATTCCGCTCCGGAGCGAAGCCGGCGCGTCTTCGGTGTCCGAGGTCGTGTGCGAGCGAAGTGCGGCCGGTGCTTCCTGGCCGCGCCGCGACGCCGGCGGGATCTCTACGCCGCGGGTGCTCCGCGGGCCCGGCGATTCGGCGACGGCGACGCGCGGCCGTACCAGGCGCTTCGTCGGTCGCACGAGCCAATCGACTTCCGGCGATTCCAGCGTGCGATTCGGCGGAAAAGATACATTGAACGGTCGCGGGGCTTCGCTGGCTACGCCGGGGTGAATGGGCATGTCTTGCGTCGAAACAGGAATCGTGTCGCGATCATCTTCGAAGGAAGCGAGCGCCTTTGGACGCGAGGAATCGGGGACGCGGATTTCGCTGCCCGGCGACTCCATAGTCTTCTGCGACTGTCTGCGAGGTGCGGTGGATCGGCGGGCACTCATGACGAGTCCTCTCGGCTTTCTGAGAAAGCGAAATGAATGGTTGTACGATCGTGAACAATGGGCTTTGAATGCCGATGTTCGCGGAGATCTATGTTGCGAAATGTGCGCGCAGTTGCATGGCTTCATGCACGCGTATGCACCCCCGGGCTGCGCCGCCCCTTACCATTGAACCTCCCTTAGGTCGGACGCTGCATGCGGCAACAATGTGAAGGACACATCGTCAAAAGCTCTGAATGAGCTCTATGCACGTCTCCGTCGCGGAGACCGTGTAGCCGCCTGTTTGGCAGTCGTTTCGACACGGCGCAGACGGCGTCGAGCGGCTGTCCGCTCGTCACCGAGGCCCGAAGGCCCCCCGGAGGTGCAGCCGTGTTTCCACGGGCACCGCCTCGCGCCGCCCCACCGGTGGTGGAGCGACCTGTGTGTCCCGCAGTCCATCCCCCCGGATGCACTGCGGTCCCCCTGTGGTGCCGGAGCGTTGCTTCGGTCCCCGCCACCCTTTAGCAGGTTCAATGCCAGCCTCGTGAGGGGCTTCGCGGACGCCACATACCTATGAAATAACAGCGAAAGTTGGAACGGCTCGACGATGTCG
>JAAFHJ010000323.1 GCA_013298325.1 Myxococcales bacterium
CCACCGCCGGGCGCCTCGGAGACCAGGGTCGCCTCGGGACGGACTTGAATGTCGGCTCGTCCCGATCGAAGGGGTCGTCGGCGAGGGGGTCGTTGTCGGAAAACGGGAGCGCGATCTCCATCCCGATCGCGGCATCGGCGAGGAGCGGGTGGTCGGCTGCGACGGCCGTATCGATGAGGGTCCGCGAGGGAACTTCCGAGAACGGGGACGACGGGGGCGGCTCGCTCGGCCCTTTGGAGGCGGCGAGCGGAACCGTCGGCGAGGGCTCCGGGACCGAAACCGGCGCACGTGCCGCGGAGAGCGCCCCCGAACGCGTTTCGGCGGCGAGCGACAAGTCGCTCCCGCAGTTCATGCACCGGTCGCTCCCCAACCCGTGGTGGGTTTCGCAACGGCCGCAGACGATTCCGACCTCGAGTCCCATGGGCGCGCGTGACCCTACCACGACCCCGATTCAGCGCACCGCCCAGATGCGGCTCTGATCAGGATCCGTTGTCCAAATCCGGAAGGCGATGACCGAGCAGCTCGAAGCATCGAGCTGACCGTAGTCGCGACTGTCGACGTGGGCGGAGCGATTGTCGCTCACGATCGCGACCTTACCGGGCTCGACGGTCGCCTCCCAACGCGGCTCGGTCCGAAGCTTGTCGACAAGGACTTCGGTGTCGCGGTCGGACCCCTTGATCCTCTCGACTTCACAGGTAAAATCGCGGGTATCTCCGCTTGTCGGATCGAAGGCCTTTCGGCCGCGATCGCAGCCTCGCGCCGTGAGCACCACATCCTCGTTCACCCAGGCGTGCCCCTGCTCGACGGTGACGTGGTCTCCGGTAATTCCGAGGACGCGGCCGACGACAAACCGGCCTTTTGCTTGCGGGTCCGGGCAACGGACGATGTCGCGCCGGACGGGGCCACCATGGCGCTTCAGCAGGAGGACGTCCCCGGCCGAGAGGGAGGGGGCAAAGGAGAGGCTTTGGGCGATGTCGTCGCTCGGAATCACATAGAAATCAAAGATCGTTGCGTAGACGATCCCCGCGAGCGCACCAAGGAACGCGACGAGCCAAACGAGGCCTTTGACAAAGTTTTTCATGGAAGTTCGCGGGGCTGCGTTTCGAGGAGTCGCGCAGGCTAGCAGCTTCGCGGAAAACGGAGACGGACAACCGCACCTCCGCCTTCGCGGTTTTCCGCCTGGGCGGTGCCGCCGTGGGCTTCGGCAATTCGCCGGACGAGGGCGAGGCCAAGTCCGCTGCCTTGCGTCGGATTTCGTGCGTCATCGCCACGCACAAACGGCGTGAAGAGCTTCGGGAGGAGCGCCTCCGCGAACCCGTTGCCGCGATCGCGGACGGAAAGCATCACGTCGGCTTCGGTGACGGCAATAACGACCTCCAGGACATCGCTCCCAGGCGCATGACGCCTCGAATTTTCCAAGAGATTGTGGAGCGCTCGGCCAACGAGGGGCCGGTCGAGGGCCAGCGTGACGTCCGTCTCCGGCGCGTCGAGTTCGACGATGGGCGGCATTTCCTCATCGGCGATCCGGTCGCGAACGAAGGCGACGAAGGCGGTCGGTTCCCGGCGCAAGTCCGAGAGCCCCATCCGCGCACTTGCGAGCAAATCTCCAAGGATAGCGTCGACGCGAACGAGTTCCTTTTCCGCGGAAGCGAGCGGGCCGTCGGCGGCATGATTGGGCGAAGATGGCGGAGCGAGCTGTTCCCGGGCGACGGCGACGGCGACCTTTGCGCGGCCGAGCGGCGAGCGGAGTTCGTGGCTTACGGCGCCAAGCAATTCACGCCCTTCGCGAACCTCATGGGCAATCCGTTCGGCCATGCGATCAAACGCGCCGGCGAGCGCTGCCGTCTCGGCCGACCCCGCATCGGCGGGGGCAATTCCGCTCCGCGAGGAGAGGTCGCCGGAGCCGAAACGGGCAGCCGCCTCGCCGATTTTCTCAAGCGGCGAAGCAATTTTCCGCGAAAGAAGCTGTGCAAATACAAGGAGTACCGCACCGAAGGAGACCATCGCTGGAAACGGACCGAGGCCAAAGCGCTCCCCTTCCGGAAACCGGACGGCCCCGAGTAGCACCGCGTCTTCGAAGGGGTCGTCCGCGTGCTCGCCCCTCGGCCGGAGAATTGGAACGTAGCCGTAACCGTCCCCCGGCAGAAGGATCGGCCCCTGACGCTCCGGGCTCGGCGAGAACACGTGCCGCCAAGATGAGCGCTCTTCTTTGGCGGTCGGCGGGCGAAACTCGAGCCCCTTTGGCAGGTCACCCACACCGACAAATTCAAAAGCAATTCCCGCAGTTTCTGTCGCTTCCGCCAGGACCGCCTTTCGGGCGAGCTCATCGCCGCGACTGAGGCGCCACGAGAGCTTTCGCACAAGCGCGCGGTTCGGCAGATCGGCGTGGTCCGCCGAAGAGAGACGATAGGCGACGACCCCGGCCGCCCCGGATGCCACGCTCGCCGCGCAAAGCCAGGCGAAGAGCCGGGTGCGCAGCTTCACGAGGGGCGAGCAAGCAGGTAGCCGACGCCACGAACCGTTCGCAAAAGCACAGGTTCCTTCGAGTCGTCTTCGATCTTCTGGCGAAGCTTCGACACGTGGACATCGAGCGCGCGGTCGACGGACGGATCGTAGTTCGCGCCAGACCCGTAGAGTTCGCGGGCAAGCGTTTCGCGGGTCACCGGCTTCCCAGCGTGTTGGGCGAGCGCGTGCAAGAGGCGGAATTCAAACGCGGTAAGCACGATCGTGACGCCGTTCTTTGCGGCGCGGAGCTCGGAAGCCTCAAGAGTGAGCGGGCCGACTTTGAGCGTCCCGGAGGGCCGATCGCCGCGGCGACGGAGGAGCGCCTGCATCCGAAGGAGGAGTTCCTTCGGATGGAACGGCTTGGCGAGATAGTCGTCGGCACCGCGTTCCAGCCCCTCGATGCGGTCGAGTTCATCGCCACGCGCGGTGAGCATGATCACCGGAACGTCACTGGTTTTGCGGAGTTCCACGAGGGCGGCGAAGCCATCCTGACCGGGGAGCATCACGTCGAGGAGCACCAAGCCAGCGGCGGGCGCCTCAAGGGCAGCGCCAATGCGCGTTCCGTTCGTGACGTTCCGAAGCGCGAAGCCATGTGGGGTCAAGTACTCGGAAAGAAGCGGAAAAAGCGCTTCGTCGTCGTCAACTAGGAGCACCGGAATCGTAGCGGTCATCGGTCCCTCGCACGGAGCACGGCGGCAAGATGGTGGCGGGCCCGGAGCGCGTAGTCGCCGCCCGGGTTGAGCTCGGTATAGCGGAGAAGCGCCTCCGCGGAATGCTCGTAGTCGTGGGCGCGGTAGAGCGCGACACCGAGTGCGTAGTCGACGGGGTAGGACGGGTCGTCGGCGCGTACATCGGCGATTTTAGCGGCTCGAAAACGCTCCGATGAAACCTGCAAATCCTCTTCCGCTTTCAATTTTTCCGCGGGCGTTGCCGCGATTCTCTTGGCCAGCGCCAGGCGAACCATAGACGCACTTTCCGCGTGCGGTGTGCGCAGGTTCAGGCGATGCAGGAGGAGGCGCTCGGCGCGTGTTTCGGCGTATTGGGCCGTCAGTGCATTGGCCGCGTCTGGTCGATGTCCGGGGGAGAGCAACGGCGCGAGTCCGGTTTCCGTGTTCCACATGCGCTTAAAAAGAACTGCAAGCTCACGGTCTTCCGGGATCACGTAACGATGATCAGTAGCCGCCGGGGCAAACCAGCCGAAGGACGTCAGTTTGCGAACAAGGGGAGCGGCGAGACGACGGAGCGGTTCGGAGACAACGCCCGTCTGCCGGAGAACGCGAACTTCGCCGAGAAATTCTTGCAATTGAAGAGCGCGCAATGTGAGCATTGCTTCGAGACCGGCGTCGGCCCCTTTCGCATCTTGAATCCGTTTGATTTCGTCAGCGATGCCATCTACTGCGAGGTCGACTTCTCGAATGTTCGGTGCGTCGACGTCGAGTTGAACGTGGAGCGCCGCGAGCGCCGATCCCACGGCGCGGACGTCGGCATCGAGCCCTTTCGCCGCTTTCCCGGCGAGCGCGGCGTCCGCTGCAGCGACCGCGTCCAACTCCCGACGGTCGACAGGCGGCAGCGGGACGTCGTCGGGGGGTGTCCCGCGGGGGACAAGCAGCAGGAAAAGCAGCGAAGCGACCGTGAGGGGAACCAGCGCAAGCACCGGAGACTCCCGGCGCGCTCCCGAAAATAGGCCCATTTTGCCAGTCTTTCGGTCGCTACTCCCCGCCGAAGCGCTGTTTCCGATCCGCCATTTCATCGGCGACCATGGTACCATCAAAGGTTGCGATGCGTCCGTCAGTGCGCAGCGCAGGAACGCTTGCCGGCCTTCAAGCCCAAGCTTCCCCGCAGCAGGGCGCCAGGATGTGGCTCTGGCTGACGTTTGCCTCGTCCCTCATCTACCCGTCCAGCCACGGAGCCTCCGAAACGTGCAAGAGCAACGTCGTTACCAGCGCGCCCCCTTTCACGCGAACATCACCGTCACCCACGAGAGCCAAGCGATCGTAGGGACGAGTATGGACATTTCCGTGGGCGGAATGTTCATCCAGCTCGAAGAGGCGATCCCCTTCGGCGCGGAAGTTCAGATCACGATGCCGTCGCCGATCGACGCGCAGGCCCTTCTGACGATGCCGGCGAAGGTCCGCTGGACGCGCGCTGGCGGCATGGGCATCCAGTTTGGGCTGCTCGGAGCCCTGGAAACCCACGCGATCGTTGAGTTTTTGCGAGGAAAGATCGGGACCTGAGCCCAGACCTCCCTCTCAGCGGAAGGTAAAGCGAACGGGGACGGTGATCGGATCGGCGGTCCGCACGGCGACGGCGTTCATCCGGTTCGCGACACAGGCGTGGATATCGGGGCGAAGCGGCGGGTAAAAGCGCGTCGCTTTCAGCTTTCCATCGTCGGCAAATGTGAGGGTCGCCGTCGAGCTGACGGTGATCTGAACGGCGTCGGAGGCGGCGGGCCCCTTACGACTGCAGGCGTCGACTGCATCGACGAGGGCTTTGCGCGCCTCTTTTGGAGTGACAGCGACGAGCGCCGGCGGGTCTTCGGCGGGGGCGGTGACCACATCGCCGAGGTCGTCGAAGAGTTCCGGAGCGCGCACGTCGGTGGTGCGGACGGTCTTCTGCTCGGGGTGACCGACGGGGAACTCGATGTGGGCAGGGGCCGTAATTTCGGGACCTTCCACACGAGCTTTGCCGGGCGTCCCGAGGGCGATGACGCCGTGGGAGAGGTCGATCGTGACGGTGTCGCCGATCCGCGCGACGCGCAGGTGGGTGCCATGAACCGCGACGCGGGTCCCCGCGACATCGACGGAGAACGCCTCCCCCTTCACGACGGGGGTGACCTCGGCTTCGACGGCACCGGTTTCCAGCGAGACACGGAGCGCCTCCCGCCCCTCGAGGATACTCGCGGTAGCACCGGAAGCAGCTGTATTTCCTTCAAGAAGCCAGCGAACTTTCCCGGGCCGAACGAAGCTTGCGCGGCGTGCGGCGGCGAGCGTCGTCCCTTCGCGGAGCTCGGCTCCGGCCGCGGCGTGCCCGCCAGAAAGCGTAAGTCCTTCGCCAGCATGCGGCGCGACCGTCCCGACCGGCGCGTAAACCGGAGGCTGCAAGACGACGACCGGCTGCTCGATCGGCTTCTTCCCGGCGACCAGGAAGAACGCTGCGGCGGCGGCAAATACCGTCGTTACGACGGCCCCCACGCGCGTGCTTCGACGACGCGCAAACGGTACGACGGTGACCGGGGCTGGTGCTGGTGCTGGAAGAGCGTCCGGTGCCGTGCCAATCTTGGCAAAAATAGCATCAAAATCATCGCGTTCCCCGACGTCAGCTGTGGCGGACCGGAGGTCCTGGCTGAGCGCGGAAAGCGCGGCAGACGGCGGCAAATCGAGATCCTCGGGAATGCGGTCTTCGTTCATCGTCCGCCTCCTTTCTTGGCTGGCGTGACGGTCGGAGCGGACTCCTCCCCGTCGGCACCT
>JAAFHJ010000324.1 GCA_013298325.1 Myxococcales bacterium
GATCATGAAGTCCGACTGCGGCGGAATTTCGCCCCAACGTTCCCCGACGGACCCGCCCGCGTATTGAGCGACCGAGCTCGACAAGAGCCAAACGCCCATAAAGAGGCCGGCGAACCGAGGCGGTGCGAGCTTCGTGACCATCGAAATGCCGACGGGCGAGAGACAAAGCTCACCGAGCGTCGCGAGCAGGTACGAAAGGAACAGCCAGAAGCCGCTCACGCGTGCGGAGTGGCTATCCTTCGCGAGCGCGAGGAGGGCTTTTTTCCACTCCGGCTCGGCGACCTGCGCAAAAATTGTACTCTTTACGAGAGGTTCGATGGGGCCCGGCGAGGCAACAATGAGCTTACCTCCGCCCCACGCCAGGAGGACCTTCGGACCGCAAGCGACGTTCGTGGTCGCTGCGAGCACCGAGGCATCGACAGGAATCGCGACCTCGCAGGCGGCAAGTTTGTCGGGCGTGGTCGCCTTCAGTTTGAGTTCCTTCGTCGAATCATCGAGCGGAACTTCGAACCACGCAGGCACCGCCAGCGTCGCAACCGTCGGCTTTTCGGCGGATGCCCCCTCGGCTTCCTTATCGACCTTCTTCACAAAATCGCGGGTCGCTTGGGGCGCCGTCGATTCGAGGACCTTCCGAACGGCGTAGTCCGGCAAGACCCCGCGTGCCGAGATCTTTCCCCCTTCAAAGGAGAGACGGCCCGCATTGAACTCCGCAAACGGAACCTTCGCAGGATCGAGCGTCGAGTTAGCCGGAAGGGTAAGCGCGACGGAAGTCGTCTTCGCATTCTCGGACGCGGCGCCAAAGACCATCGCCACAAAGGACAGAATCATCAGGAAGAGGGCGCCGAACATCTTCATCGGCGTCGACGGCTCTTTCTTCGCCCGCGCCAGAACTGCCCAGACGACCGTGAACACCGGCGCGAGCGCGAAGATGAGCAACGAGTTTACCGACTGCCACCAACCGGCCGGGTACTCAAAACCACCGACATGGAGATCGGTATGGTCGGTCGCCCAGAAATTCAGAGCATTTCCAGCCTGCTCAAACGCCATCCAGAAGAGGACGGGGAACAGGAACATGATGAAGATCGAAACGCTCTTGTCCTTCTCCCGATTGCGAAGCTTAAAGAGCAGGCCGGCCATCGTCACAAAGACCGCGCCAAACGCAATTGGCATGATGAGGGAGATCGGCTTCTCTTCACCATTTGCGACCTTCAAGCCGTAAGTGGTCACGATTCCGATCGCGGCCAGAATCATGACGACCGGATACGCCTTCGCGAGGATCGAAGCGACACCTCCCGCGGACGGCGCATCGGCATCTGCAACGACAGCCTCGGCAGGCGCCGCACCTTCGCGGAACGGCTCTTTTCGATCCGCCTCCGCCTTTTCGGCGCGCGCAGTCTCGCGAGCGACTTGGAGGGCCGCTTGTGCGGTCGCGTTTCCAATGGAGTTCCCGACCGCCGCTGCGTCCTTCGCAACGCGCTTCTGGCCCACCCCGAACACAAGGAGGCCGACCATCATTCCGACGCCAGCGGCCCCGAATCCGTAGTGAAAACCGAATTTGACGCGGAGCCAATCGCAGAGGATTCCGGCGAGAAAGGCGCCGAGATTGATCCCCATATAGAAGATCGTGAATGCGCGGTCTCGACGGCTATCGTTCGGCGTGTAAAGGCGGCCGATCATGGTCGAAATGTTCGGTTTGAACATCCCGTTTCCAACGATGAGAAACGCGAGCGCGGCGAAGAAGAGCGTATGGCTCGGAAACGCCATCAGGATGTGGCCGACAGCCATGAGCACGGCGCCGATGAGGACCGCATTGCGCAGCCCCAAGAGCCGGTCTGCCAGAAGGCCGCCGAGCAAAGGTGTAAGATACACCAAACTCGTGTACCACTTGTAGACGCCCGAGGCCTCCCGCGGCTGGTAGCCGAAGGCGGCTGAAATCATGTACGGCACCAGCAAAGCGCGCATGCCGTAGTAGCTAAAGCGCTCCCACATCTCGGTGAAGAAGAGGATGTAAAGCCCCTTCGGATGCGGTTCCTGCGGCGTATTCGGGTCCAGGGCCTCGGAGGCCCCTGCGGGTGCTGCCATGGGCGGAAAGAACCCGGACGGCACCAGAGTGTCAAGGGAACTTCACGAAGCACGTGCATAAGTGCGCGCGGAGTCTCCGAGCACCGAACCGACTACTTTCCGATCGCCTCTTCCACGATGCGCCGCACCTCGATCAAATCGACGAGGTTCTCGAAGTAGTTGAGCTTGGTCGTATCGATGCGGACGATCGGCGACAGATCGTAGCTGTCGAACCATTCCGTGTAGAGTCCATGCAAGCGACGCAGGTACGCATCCGGGATGCTCTGTTCCATCGCGCGCCCGCGCTGCTTGATGCGCTTCTTCGTCGTTGCGAGCGAGCACTCAAGGGCGAGGAGGACGTCCGGCGGCCGGAGGGCGCGGCGAATTCCTTTGTAAAGATGCTCGTAGGTGTCCCAGTCGCGCTTGGACATCAACTTCTGGCGATAGAGATTTTTCGCAAAAATCTCAGCATCTTCGTAGATGGTACGGTCGATCACGGCGGGGCGATCGGCGGCCTCGAGCGATTGATGCAGCTCAAGTTTGTGGGCGAGAAAGAAGCTCTGGGAGTGAAAAGCCCAGGTATTCATGTCGCCGTAGAAGTCCTTCAAATAAGGATTCTCGTCATTCGGCTCGTAGAAGGGGACGAGCCCATAGTTCTTGACGAGCCACGCGACGAGGGACGTTTTCCCTGCGCCGATCGTCCCCGCGACAGCGACGTACTTCTTCACCCGGCGACTCTTACTCAATCCGGGTCGCGGGCATACCGGGAATCGCCGTTCCCAGGGAACGGGTTGGCCCGCTCGCGGCGCTCCGTGTCGCGCCCGCCGCGGCGGGCGTCCGCGTCGGCAAAGACCGCGATACCGATCACGCCGACTTCACGAATGCTTCCCGTAACTTTCGCCGTGTACGCCTCGTCGGTCCGCCCAAAACGGAAGGCGGCGATGGCGTCGTCGCTCTTGCGGAACCCCTCAATCACCAATCGGCCGTGGGGGGCGAGGAGATAGCCTCGCTTGCTGAAGGCGGCATCCCGCCCGTCGACGACGTCGAGGCCGTCGACGCTGGCGACGATCTCGTGGCGGTTGCCACTCTGGTTGGCGACGATGATCTTGTAGTGGGCCCCTTCCCGCCCCTCCACATAGGCGGCCCCTTCGCCGCGGGCGCGATAGAGCGGGAACGCGTCGCCGTCGTCATTTTCGACGCGAATATCAAGACTTGCGGTCCCCTCATCGATCGCGATCTTGCTCCGCTGACGGAGGTCGTAGCCGTCGTCATTCCGTGCATGCTGCATTAATCGCCGGACGCCCGCCGCGTCGTCGTAGCGGAGCGTCACGATCGCTTCGGGGCGATCACTCGCCCGTTCAAAGGCGACTTCGTGGACGGAAGACTGGCGCGTCTCCCCCCAAGAGGTGCCAAGGCCCCGGCTCTCGCGCGCGTCGTCGGCCGCCGCCTTCTTGCTCGATCCGAGCGCGGCACTTGCCGGTGCCGCTTCGCCCGCGGCCCCTCTCGAAGCCGATGCGCCATCGCTAGGGGCGTACGCGGGCGGCGCCGGTGCATTCGCGAGAACGCCCGCGGACGAGCCGCCTCCGCAGGCGACAGCCCCCAAGGCAATGAGGCCGAACCATGCGAATTTGGGCGTAGAACAAACGAGCTTCTTCACAGAATCCCCTCCTTGGGTGGCCGGCAGTTGCGGCGGCGCTTGGAGGGGGAACGGGCCCGCGACGGCCCCCTTACAGGACATTCGTCACGGGTGGCCGATGCTCAGCGCCCGCGCCCGCCCGGACGACCTCGCGTCGTCGATGCGAGGCTCGCCTTCGACGGACCGCGCGGAGGCGTGGCGCCCCCGGTTGGCGCACCGCGCGCGGGGATTTTCGAAGCACTCGCTGGTTTTGAAGGGGCCGCCGGCTTGCCGGAACTCGGCACCTTCGCCCCTTTTTCCGCAGGCGGGAGCTTCGCGCCCGAGAGCGCGTTCGACGTAAAGAGCACCCCCTTCAAGGCAGGATCGCCCCCGGCGGCGTGGGGGAAATCGATGGCGACGGAGAGGTCCTTGAGCTGGCCGATCGGCATTTCAAGGGCGCGCGCTGCCCCGAGGATCGTGCGGCGAAACTTCGTTTGATACATCCCGCGATGATTGCAGAAGAACAGCACTTTTCCGCCGGGTGCGAGGATCCGAAGGACCTTATCGGCGAGCTCCGCGTAGTTGGAGGAGGCGACGAAGCGCGTCTTCTTCGTCTTCGAGTAGCTCGGGGGATCGCAAATGATGAGGTCGAACTGTTCCCCCTTCTTGGCGGTCCGTTCGAGCCAGGAGAAGCAGTCTTCCGCCGAGAAGCGATGGAGCTTCGGGTCGACGCCGGCAGCAACAAAGTTCGATTGACCACGCTCCAACGCGCGGACCGTGGCGTCGACGGAGACGACCTCGCGAGCCCCTCCAACGGCGGCAGCCACCGAGAAGGCGCAGTGGTAGGCAAAGAGGTTCGCCACGCGGAGACCGGCAGCAAGCTCGCGTACGACTTTGCGATTTCGGCGCATGTCGAGGAACAGGCCCGTCGAGAGTCCGTCGCCAAGGCGGGTCTCGAAACAAACGCCGTTCTCAATCACCAAATAGGGATCCGGCGCATCTTCGCCGAGGATCGCGTGCGGCGGGGCGACGTCTTCCCGGCGCGTGTCGACGAGCGTGTTGGCCTGCTTGGGGCGGTGCTTCAGGTAGACGCCCGCGAAACCAAACTTCCGGATCGCCGCCGCGATCGCTTTCACGTCGGCCTCGGAAAAGGTCCCTTCGTCGCGGTCGTAGAGCTGGGCGACGGCGAAGCGCCCGTAGACGTCGATCGCGAGGCCGGGGAGCGCATCCCCCTCTTCGTTCACCCAACGGAAGGTGCTCAAAGCCCCAGATTCACAATCTTTTTGCAGGCGGCGGCGGCGCTCGGCGGCGGCGGTCAATCGCGCGTGGAGCTCTTCAGCGTCCCGATAGACGGCATGCGGGTTCTTGAAGGCGCCTGCCAAGAGATCGTCGAACGCCTTCGGGCGCGGCGCGACGACCCAGTCGCGACCGCCGTCACTTCCGCCGAACGAGAGCGATGACGCGTGCAAATAGAGGCGCGCGCCAGGTTCGCCTCCGTAAAGGTCATCGCCGACGATCGGCGCACCGGCGGCAGCAAGCTGGACGCGCGCCTGGTGGGTGCGGCCGGTCTGGAGCTCGAGTTCGAGCATCGAGTATTTGCCGTTCCTCGCGACCGGCGTCACCACGGTGATCGCCTCCTGGGAGACCTTGCTCGGGCGCGGAAGCGCAACAATATTGCCGTCTTCCCCCTTCGCCAGGTGGTGGGTCAACGTCCGCGCGGGGCCGTGCCAGCCGGTGACGATGGCAAGATACACCTTCTTCGCGGTACGCCCCTCGAAGGCCTGCGCGAGCGCGGCGTTCGCTTCTTTTCGCTTCGCATAGACGAGGACGCCCGACGTCGCGGCATCGAGGCGCTGATGAACGCCCAAATACACAGGAGAAACGGGAACTTGGGCTGCCCCCGCACGCATCGCGAGGAGGTGGGCGAGCCGTGTGACGACGTCGTCGGCGGCGCCTGCTTCCGCTTCCTGGCAGGGAACAAAGGGTGGCTTGTCGATGAAGATCCGGTCGTCGGTTTCCTGCAGAATGCAGCTTTCATCCAGCTCCGGCCAGAAGACGGCCGGCACGCCATCGGCGGTCCCCGGTTGGGAGACGGCAGCAATTTCCTGGGGCTCGGCGTTTTCCATCGCCCCGCGGTAGCATGAATCGGCCGTTTAGGTCGGCTCGAGACCGGTCACCGGTTCGAGTTCCAGGGCGTCTTCGGCGTTTGTGGTTTCGATGCGCTCAAGGCCACGCTTGTGGAGAACGACGATGCCCGCCGCCTCCCAGCGCTCGGTGCCCGAGACGACGGTGACA
>JAAFHJ010000325.1 GCA_013298325.1 Myxococcales bacterium
GACCTCGTTGCCGCCCCAACAGAGTACGCGACCGTTGGCAACGAGGGCACACGTGTGTGTCGCGCCCGCAGAAATTGCCGTTGCGCCGCCGACCGCGGGGATGAGCAGTGCGCGCGGGCTGAGCGGTGCCGCACTCCCTAACTGGCCGTTTTTATTTGCGCCCCAGCAGTAGACCTCGCCACTGCGCGCCGCAGCGCACGCGTGCGCTGAGCCCGCCGTCAAAAGGGCAAGATCGCTTGTTCCGGAGACTCCGCCGTCGCCACTGTCGACGGAAGCATCGCCTGCGTCCGTGACGGTGCCGCTGTCGGCCCCGAGCGTCGGTCCGATTCGCCGACCCTCTTGGTCCTCGGCGCTTGCCGGCTTTCGGACGGAAGACCAATCGCCGCAGTTTGCGTATTTCGCCGATTTTTCAACGAAATAGTCGTCCGACGCGAGAATGGACGTGACCGCGCCGGTCGTCAACTTTTGACAGACGGCCGGTGGCAAGCGCAGGCGGGCGCCGTCGGTGTAGGCGCCCCAATCGCTCTCCATCCAGAGCGGCACAATGCTCCGCCCGAGGCCGTCGACGATGCCAGGGCGGGACTTCCCCGCGGGGGCGCCAGTCACGAGGCCGATATTGCGAACGCCAGCAAACGCGTCGATGGTGCACGCAGCGTCGGGGACGACCTGGCGCGCATTCTTGAATGCCGCAGGGACGTCGAAGCAGGTTCCGCTTCCGTCGCCATCGGTTCCGCCGAACACGTCGCCCGGCGCCACCGTCGGAAGCGATTCCGTGGAGATGGCCCCGGCGGAAGCTGGCTGCGGGGCGAGACCAACGCCGTTGCCGAATTGCTTGTCGGCGCGGTCAAGGACCGTCGCCATCTTGACGCAGCTTCCCGCTTGGCAGGTTTCGTCGTCCGCACATGCGACCGTGGCGAGGGGGGTTCCGTCGGTCGTCGCTTCCGATCGCGTCTGCCCGAAACAGAGGAAATGGACGGGCAGCCGCAAAAGCGCAACGCGGTCGGTTGGCGCCGTGGCGGTGAGCTGGTTAACCACGATTGCGGTCGCGCCTGAGTAGGCGATCGCCCGTGCCGTGATCGGAACGGTCGGATCGTCGCCGGTCTTCACGAGCTTGAACGTCGCGGGGACGCGCTGCGCATTGGCGCCGACGCTCGTCGACTGGTCGTACACGATCTGCCCGCCGGCCTTCACGACGAGGCGCAAGCTGTCGATATCCTTCGGAATGTCGCTGTCGACATCGAGAGCGATCAGGATTCCAGGCGCCCGTTCGTCGGCGCAGGCTTGCGTCAGAAAGGGGGCGGCGAGGAAGGGAAGGAGAAGCGCGCAGCGACGCAAGGAGATCATGGGCACCGTTCGAAGGGGGGCGATTCCGCGGAAATCCGCAGGCGCAAGACGCCATTCTGCGCCGATCTTCCGGTACCGCAAAGGGGGAATTTCCCCGACTCGGACGCGGCGAGCGCATTTGTGGCGGAAGGGAGAGTCGGCGAAGGTGGGGCGCTAAGTCAACCGTTCGAAGCGTATTGCGCGACTTCCGTCCGACGGTGTTAGCCTGCCCACTTATGGCAGCGGTTGGAACCCTCTTGGCGGCAGGCGTACCGTACCGCGTTGGCGACGTCGTCGACGGAAAGTACCGAATCGACGGCATTTTGGGGCGCGGGGGGATGGGCCTCGTCGCAGCGGCGACCCATGTTGCGCTCGATCAGCCAGTCGCGATCAAGTTTCTCAAGCAAGAACTCGTTGGCGACGAAGCGACGCGAGCCCGATTCGCGCGCGAAGCACGCGCCTGTGTTCGCATTCGTTCCGAGCACGTCTGTCGCGTGCTGGACGTCGGCGAGATGGCCGATGGCGTTCCGTACATGGTCATGGAGCGCCTCGAAGGTCTTGATCTTTCTCAGGTTTTGAAGGCCGAAGGGCCCTTTGAAATTTCGCGAGCGATCGATTGTGTCTTGCAGGCGTGCGAAGGCCTCTACGAAGCCCACCGCCTCGGCATCGTTCACCGCGATCTCAAACCCGGAAACCTCTTTCTGAGCCACTCCGCTACGGGGCAACCTCTGGTTAAAGTTTTGGATTTCGGAATCGCTCGTACCGTTGATGCGCAGGAGGGGGAGACGCTCACCGCCACGGGGAGTATTCTCGGTTCGCCCCACTACATGTCGCCGGAACAGATCGTCTCGCCGAAGAGCGTCGATGAACGGAGTGATGTCTGGTCGCTCGCGATCATTTTGTACCGGCTGCTCGCGAACGCTCTCCCCTTCGAAGCGGACTCGTTCGGGCGGCTCGCAATCCTAATTGCCGGAGATCACCCGCTTTCGCTCGTCGCGCGACGTCCGGATGTGCCGCCGGCGCTCGAAAAGGTCCTCTTTCGTGCGCTCGAAAAGGACCCAAACGCTCGCTACGCAAACGTCGGCGTTTTTGCTGCAGCATTGGCGCCCTACGGCACCATTCGTTCGATGGCGGCGGCGGCGGCGCCGACGAATTCACTCCTGGCCGGAGGCCCGACGCTCGCACCGCACGTGCCCGTCCCCGCCACGGCGACGGGTTCGAGGGTCCCCTCGATCACGGCAAATGCGATGTCGCTTTCGGGCGGCTCGCAGACGCAGGTACCGCCCAAGAGTGCCGCAATTCCCTTGTTAATTGGTGTCGCCGTCGTCCTTCTCGGAGCGCTTGGCGTCACGGCAAAGGTCGCCTTCGGGCGGCGGGATCCGGCTCCTCCGCTAACAGCCGTGCCGACCGCGCCAGCTCCGGTTTCTGCCACTATCGTGCCGGTTCCTGATAATTCGGTCCACCCGACAGTGCCGTCATCGACCGCGCTTCCGTCCGTGAGCGCTCCGCCGCCCGCCGCCGTTCCACCCGTAGCGGTTGCGACGCCGGCGGCGACACCGCGCCCCGTTGCAACAAAAACGCCGGAGCCCGCTCACACTTCGCCTACGCACAATCCGCTCGATCTGGGACTCAAACGATGAAGAACACCGTTCGCCTCGCAGCCATTGCCTTCTTCGCGTCGTCGCTTGCGTTTTCATCGGCGGCCTACGCAGACGGGAAGTCGCTTTCTCAAACGCTCACGGGTCCGGCGAAGACCGAATTTGATGCCGGAATTGCGCTCTACGAATCCGGAGACTACGGCGCTTCCGTGATCAAATTTCGCGCCGCCTACGAGCAGTCCAAAGATAACCGATTGCTTTGGAATATCGCGAATTGTGAGCGCCTTCTCCACCACTACGTCAAGGCACGAAAGCTCGTGCGCGAGTACGTCGCGAATGGCGGCTCGGCGATCTCAAGCGACGACAAGAACTCCGCGAAACAATTCCTGGAGATTACCGAGTCGGCCGTTTCCGATGTGAAGTTTGAAATCACGGAGCCGGGCGTTGAAGTTGCTGTCGACGGCGATGTCGTCGGGACGACGCCACTCGCTTCTGCGCAGATTGACGTCGGCAAGCATGTCGTCACTCTGAAGAAAGAGGGATTCGCAAGCCAGGAGATTCCGCTCGTTGTTATTGGCGGCGCGGGGGCTACGGTGAAGGCGGAAGTTGTGCGGGCCGTTGGGCACCTCAGTGTCGCCGCAGGCTCCTCGGATGACATTGAAATCGATGGGAAATTTGCCGCTCGCGGCACCTTTGACGGCGACCTTCCCAAGGGGCAACACAACATCCGCGTCTCGTCGCCGGGGACGAGCCCCTACGATGGGCACGTCGACCTTGGTGCGGGTGAGCACCGTTCCATCACGGTCGCTCTTCGCAGTGGCGGTAGTAAGATCCCGCTCTGGGCGTGGATCGCGGGCGGCGCAGCCCTCGGAACGGGCGCCGCGGTCGGCGGCTACTACCTGTTCAAGCCGGGGGTAGACAACGGCGCTGGCACCTTCGCCAACGGCTACGCAACTGTTCGATAGGCATCACCACGCCGCATCGCTCGAAATGCCGGCGCTGCGAAACGTGTCGGTCTCGACGTCGAGTACCTCGGCGGTGGCGCTACGCAAGGCGCCGTCGCTGTCGAAGTCGTAGACGTTGAATCCAGCCATCCGCTCGGGATCGCTATGGAAAAGGGACGCGCTCGTCGCGCCGTATGAGTGTAGTGCGCCGCGGGCCGTGGCGAGCGGGATCGTCATGCGGCGGTGGAGGTGCCCGTGGAGGATGAGGCCTCGCTCGAGCTCCGAAACGGTGCGCCGAAGTAACGTTGCATCATGCAAGCTTTCCATCGCTTGCTTGACGAGGCGGCGCGGCGGGTGGACCGGATGATGGACGAGAATCACAGGTGTGCGGCCGCGGACGGCGCCATCGTCGAGGAGGCGCCGAAGCCGGAGGAGCTGGGCCGCACCGAGGCGGCCCGCAGCGACGAAGGGGGGCTGCGCGACCGCGGAGGAGAGGCCAACGATGGCAAGTGGTCCGCGCAACCGCACAAACGGAAAGCCGCGGCGGAGGACGCTGGCGTTGGGCAAATCGCTCGTCATGTAGGCGGAAAATTCCTTGAGGAATCGTTCCATGAGCGACGAACCGAGTGTGTACGTATCGTGGTTTCCGGGAATGATGCTGACGCGGTCTGCCGGAAATCCAAGCTCCTGTTCGAGCAACGTTCGTACCGCGACGAACTCGCCGCCAAGCGCGAGATTCGTCAAATCGCCTGTGATCACAACGTGATCAGGTGCGAGCTCGCGGACTTCGTGGAGGAGCCGCACCAGGATCTCTGCCCGATGAACAGCCTTCCGCTTGAAACGAAGATTCGCGTACCCACTTGCCCGCTTTGAAAGGAGATTCCACGGGCGAAGTCCCTCAAGAGCCAGCAAATGCAAATCGGAGAGATGAACTAGTTTCATGGGGAACTCGCGTCGGCAGGGGTCGGGTAGGCGCAGCGGAACCCGACTGCGGCCGAGTAGGGGGCGAGGAGGTAGCTTCGGAAGGCGCCTCGCAGGAACGGGGCGGCGTCCCGGAAACTTCCGCCGCGGACGACCGGTGGACCGCCCTTGCTGGTGCTGTGGGGGTTCGTGAGCGCGCCACCGCCATACCCGAACCCTTCGTCGTCGACGTCGAAGCGGTCTTCGACGAATTCGGAAACATTTCCAGCCAGATCGTCGATACCCTCGGGCGTTCTCCCGTGGCGAAATGCGCCGACCGGGGAAAGGGTGAGGTAGCCGTCGGCGTCGTCCCCCTCTTCTCGTGAGAGTACGCCGTGGTTGGCGAGGCCGGGGTCCCAATTCGGTCCCCAAGGGAAGCGCCGCCCAGCGACACCGCGCGCGGCGAACTCCCACTCCGCCTCCGTCGGCAGACGCCCGCCAACCCACTCGCAGTAGGCGCTCGCGTCATTCCGTCCGACGTGGGTTACCGGAAGGTTTGGTGCGTCGAAGCGGGTATCGCCGGGCGGAAAGCTCGGTGGAGCGCAACGCCCTACTGCGACGCACCTTCGGTATTTTTCGACGGAAACTTCTCCACGATCCAGACCGAAGGGCGACAGCGTCACGCGGTGGGCGACGCCTTCCGTTCGGAACCGAGGCGCGATTCGGTCGCACAGGTTTTGCACCACTTCCCGCCGACACAGCGTGAGGGCGCCCGCCATTTCCTCGCGGCTTGAGCCCATCACAAAGGTACCGCCATTGAGGAAGACTCGCGACGACTCGGCGGCTCGGAGTGAAACGATTCCGCCCGTTTCGCCGACGTCGTCGACGACGAGGGCCCGCGAGAACGTTCGGCTCCGCCCCCCTTCCGTCTGCGCAAACGCCGCCTCGCTCCCGCCGAAGGCGAAAATCGAGACGGCGAGGGCGACCGCGTTCGCGCGTCGAGCCATCAATCAGGCCAAGAGGCGCAGCGGGTGGGTGAGAAGCGCACGGAGCTCAGCAAGAAAGCGCGCACCAACCGCTCCGTCGATCACACGATGGTCGCACGAAAGAGTCATTGCGAGCTTCTTCCCGGCGATAATGGAACCGTCTTTCACCACGGGCTCGTCGCGAACCTGCCCGACGGCAAGAATGGCAAGATCGGAAGA
>JAAFHJ010000326.1 GCA_013298325.1 Myxococcales bacterium
ATTCGCCCGAAGCTCCCGTCTTCCACCCATAATCCGCGCCCGCTACGGAGGGCGTCGGCGACGACTGCGTCAAGGCTTACGCCGTCGACGAGGCGTGCGAGGGTGCGCGTGCCCTGCTTGCGGACTGCGATTAAGCCGACCGCCTCCAATTGGGCGACGTGGCGCGACGCGTTCGGCTGGGCGACGGCAAGGAGCTCGGCGAGTTCACCGATGGTGAGTTCCTCTTCGGCCACAAGCGCGAGGAGACGCAGGCGCAAAGGCTCAGAAAACGCCCGAAAAAGCTCCCACCGGGCGCCAGGGAGCGCGCTTCCAGAGGAGGGAGTCATTTCGAACATGCATCTATCCTTCTATACGTCTGTGCGCATGGATGCAAGGAGTGCCCGTCCATTTCTCGAAGTGGTAGCCTCCGCCGCCATGCGCGCTCTAGGACTCCCGACGCTCGCCCTCGCCGCCCTCGTAAGCGGTTGCGTACCGATCCCGTTCGCGACGCCGCCAACGCGCATCTCGATCGGGACGGGAGGCGTCGTGTCCAAAGTCCCGGCGACAGCGCGCAGCGAGGCGGGGCAGGCGGTCGGCCCCAAAGATACGGGTGGCGTCCCTACGCACATTGAACTTGGCGCGTATCCGCTCGGATTTTCTCCCGATCTCGTCAACCGGAAGTTCGACATTGGCGTCGGCTACACGCTCGATACCCATGGAAAACGTCGGACGAGCGGCCTCTACGTGGAGCTCCAGAAGAGCCTCGGCGTTTGGCAAATCGGCGAAAACTCGGTCGCGCGCATTTACGCCGGTGGACAGCTACGCATCGTCGGCGACGACGACCTCCCCCGCTACGGGCGCGGCGTTTCCGCGACGGTGCTGGCCGAGCTCGTGACCTTCGCGAACGGGCCGGTCGCCTCAGCAAACAAGGACGGCGTCCTGCTTGCGTGGGGCTACGGCGAGGCCGGCGTCGGCGTGATGGGGCAGCTTTCGGCGACGGAGGTCATGGACCGCCGCGCCTACGCGGCGACGATCGGCCTCAGCATCCGCGCGCCCCTTTTGGTCGGCGTCGTCATCGTAAGTGCCGATAAACTCAAGAAAAAGTAAGCCAACTCAGTGGAGGTGGCAGGTGCCGCCGTCGCAGGTCGTCGTCCGGCCGAAAAGCTTATACCTGTACTTTGCAACCAAATCGTAGCCGATGTCGAAGAGCTGGCGGAGCCCCGGCACGAAATAGATGTAGGTAAACGGGGCAAGCCACGGGACCGTCCGGAACACGCGGAAGACGGCACCGGCGCCGGCAAAGACCTCGCCGGAATCGTCGACGACGTGCATGCGCTTCATCGCCGCCTCGTAGGAAATCTTTGGGTAGGCATCGAGGACGCCTTCGTCCTGGAAATTCTTGGTTTTAATGCCCCGACCGCGCCGGGCAAGTTGCTTCGCGCTTGCCGTGCAGAAGCGGCAAGATCCGTCGAAGAGCATCACGATTTCGCCGAGGGCCGCCGTCATGAAACCACGGTAGGGGCATGCCGACCGCGAGAGAAGCGCTCTTTACCTTTTACCTTGCTGACGCTTTCGAGCAGAACGGCGGCAATGATGGCCAAGCTTCTCCGATCGTGGGTGCGCATCTGCGCAACGTTCGGACCGGGGCTCGCGATTGTGGCGATGGATATCGCGTTTCGCGGCGAGCGAATTTCCCGCCTCGACCACGACGGAAGGCTCGCGTGGGCCTTGTCGGCGATCGGGACGGTCGTCCTCTGGGGGGCGCTGGTGACGCTCGCCGCCCGAGGTGGACGACTTTTTCGCCTAGTGTTTCAAACACTTCTGGTTCTCTTTGCCGTCGTCGTCGTCGCCGGACAGGCGTACACCTTCGTCCGCTACGCCGCCTACGTGAACCACCGCGCGGTACTCGTAGGGACGAACATGCTCCCGAGCGTCGGAAGCCAGCTTTGGGCTGACCGGGCCACCGTCGGCCGCCTCATTGCGCCGGTCGTCGCCCTCGCCCTCCTTGCCCCGGCAGTGCGGCGCGCACTGCGCGACAAGAAGCGAGATTTTTTAGATAATCTGAGCGCCCGTCGTGCCGGGGACTTGCTCGTCGTCGGCCTCCTGCTCTTCGCAACGCTCGACCCGGACCATTTCGCCGAGCAGGGGGCACCGCCGGATGTACTCTACATCCAAGCGATGGGGCAGCTCGCAAAAGCGCGCTGGGTCCACGACGAGACGGTGGAGCGACTCCACCCGGGAAAACGGACGCCAAGGCCGATCCCTGCGCTCACGGCGGCGCCAGCGCGACCGCGTAACGTCCTGTTTGTGCTTACGGAATCGGTGCGCGCGCAGAGCGTCTGCGTCGACCCCAAGGCCCCCTGCGAGATCACGCCGTTCTCCCATCGGGCCGCCCCGAAGCGCCTGCCGCTTCTCGGCATGCGCGGCGTCGACTCGACGACGGCGATCTCGCTTGCGGTGTTCTGGTCGGGCGTCGCGCCGACCGCCTCCCGCGAGGCCTTCCACGAGATGCCGCTGCTGTGGGAGTACGCGGCGGCTACCGGCATCGACACCGCCTACTGGACGAGCCAAAACCTGCTGTTTGGGAACTCGGGGACCTGGCTCGAAGGGGTGAAATTTCGCCACCATACAAACGCGACGACCCTCGACCCCGACGCCGACCTCGACACCGGTGCCGACGACGCGAAGCTCGTCGACAAAGTCCTTCTCGATCTCCCTGATATGCACGAGCCCTTCTACGGGGTCGTCCATCTATCGAACACCCACTTTCCCTATTTGATCAAGGACGAACTTGCCCCTTTTCAGCCGCAAATGGAAAATAGCGGCCCTGGCTATGAGATTCCGATGCGGAATCGCTACCATGACGCAATTTACGCGCAAGATTGGGCGGTCGGAAAGCTGATTGACGGTGTACGAAAATCGCCGTTTGGGGAGCGCACAGTCATCGTCTACCTTTCTGACCACGGCGAGCAGATGCGCGAAAAAGGGGCGGTCGGCCATACGGGCACGCTGTACGAGCAGGAACTGAGAATTCCTGCCTGGATCGACGCCCCGCGCGGGACGCTCACCGACAGCGAGCAGACGGCACTTACGACGCTTCGGAGCGCCCCGCTGCTCACCCTCGATGTCTTCCCGACAATGATGGATCTGCTCGGACTTTGGGATCGTCCGAAGCTTGGAAATCTGGCCGCGGAGATTCCCGGTCAAAGCCTACTCCGTGGCGGCTCCGATCCGTCGATCGCCCGCGAAATCACCAATTGTACCGCGCTGTGGGCGTGTGCGTTTCGGAACTGGGGGGCGATTTCCGGGACACGAAAGCTGATTGCCTGCCAGGCCGACCGCGACTGGCTCTGCTACGACGTGGCGAACGACCCGGGCGAAGAGCACCTCCTCCCGAAGGAACGCTGCGCAGACCTGCTTCCGCTGGCCGAACGAACCGGGCGCCCTTTCTAGCCGCCCGTAGCGCGCTAACCTGAGAAAAAGAGCGCCGATCCTGCTTCCGTCGCACCGCTGCCGCATGAGAAGGTGGCGCCGTTCATGAGCGCCCCTGACGAATCGGTCCTCGACGTCACCCTCGACCTCCTCGAAGACGACGAATCGCCGCCGGCGCCGTCGGTTGCGAGCGCAAGACCGTTGCCGCCGCGACCGAAAGTCACGCTAACCGGAGCCGCCCCGCTCACGACCCCGTCGCCACGCGCGGTCGCCGTTGCCAGCGGATCCCCTCCGCCGATCCCCGTGCGCAGCGCGAGCGGCGGGCCGGTTCGCACCGACTCCCAATCGCGTATTGCAGCCGCTTCCGTCGCCGAGGCCCCCCCGGCGATCGGCTCGTCCCGTGACGGCGGTTTCGACGAAGATGCGCTCGTAATTCTTGATGAAAAGCTGGCCGAACGGGTCGCTCCACTCGCCCTTGCCGATGACAAAGTCGGTCTCGCACGGGTCCACGTCGAACGGGCGATCCTCGCCGAACTCGCCGGCGAAGATGCAAAGGCGATCGCCCAGTTGGAGCGAGCCATCGCCGCCCAGCCAGATTTCGCGATGCCGCGCGGCATTTTGCGCCGGAAGATCCATAGCCGCGCACGTCTCGGGCCGATGCTCGCCCACCTGGAGCGCGAAATTACGCTGGCCGGCAGCGATGTTGCGGAAGCCTCCCTCCTCGCAGAACGGGCGCGCCTCCTCACGGCAAGCGGTGAAGCGCGGCCACAGCTCCGAAAAGCGTGGGAATCTGTCCTTTTGCGCCTTCCGAACCACCCGGCGGCGCTCTCCGGCCTCGAAGGCGAACTCGAAGCGCTCTGGCTCGAAAATCCGGCCTCGGGCGCCGAGGCGCTTGCCGCCCACCTCGGTCGGATGGCGGAAGCCTCGCTAGCCGACCGGGAGCTCGCCGCGTGGCTCCACGTCGAGCGGGCGCGCCTCCTCGCGAGCCTCGTAAACCAGCGCGCCGAGGCGATCGCCGCCTTCGAACGTGCCCTCCAGCTCGATCCGCGCGTCGGGCCGATTCGCGCAGCATATCAGCGATTTGCGGCAGAAACCGATGACGCGGTGACCCTCGTTCGTCTCCTTGCCGAAGGGGCCGAGCGCGAGGCCGACCCGATCGCCGCCGCGGTCGCCGAATACGATGCGGCGACGATCGCGCAGGCCAAGAACCTGGGTGATGGCCTCGCCATCGCCCTCCTCGAAAGCGCGGTTCGCCGATTCGTCGGCGACGACGGAACGCTGGCGTTTGACGCGGAAGAACTCGGCCCCAGCGGGATGCTCCTGCGGTCGCTCGTCCTCGAACGGCTGCTCACCCTCTACGAACGCGATGGTCGGCGCACGGAGGCGATCCACGTCCGGCAGGCACGCCTCGCGCTTGCGACGGAGCCGGCGGTCCTATCCTTCGAACACGCCACCCTCTCGGCGCTCCGGGAAGCGGCGGGCGACCGGGACGGCGCCGTTGACGAGATGCTGGCGGCCCACACGCTTGCTCCAGAAGATATTGTACTTTTTGAAGAATCGGACCGTCTCCTCGCCGCGGCCGACCGCCACTTCGAGCGCATCGCCCTTGCGGAACGGGAGTTTGATCGCCGCGCAGCAAGCGGCCACGGGGCGCCAGAAGAGCGAGCCCTTCTCCTCGTTGAAGCGGCGCGAATTGCGGAGGCGCTCGGTTACGCGGAAGGGGCACGCCGCCTTCTCGGTCTCGCCCTCGAGGCCGCGCCGACCGACAACGAAGTTCTTGCCGCGGTGGCGCTCCGTCGTGCGCCGGCCCCCTCGGACGACGCTCTCGGTCCGACGCGGGACGTAATCGACCTCTTCGAGGCGGCCGCCAAGGCAGAGACCGACGATGCCCGCGCGGTCGCCCACCTGGAAAGGGTCGCCGTTCTTTGGGAAAACGTCATCGTCGACCCTGTCCGTGCCGCCGACGCCTACGGCCGGATCCTGGCGCGCGAGCCGGGCCGTCGAAGCGCGATTTTCGGCTGGCAGCGGACGGCGGCGCTCGCGAAAAAGCCGGCGACGGTCGCCGAGGCGCTCCTCGCCGAAGCCGATGCCACCCGCGATGATGCCGAGTCGCGCCTCCTGCGCGTTCGCGCAGCGGAAATTCTGGCCCCCCTCGACGATTCGCGAGCACTTACGCTGCTGAATGAGGTCCTTGTGAAGGATCCTCGCCACGAGCGTGCCCTCATCGCCGTCACGCGCATTCATGCCACCGCGGGGCGCGCAAAGCCGCTTGCGCTCGCCCTGGAGGCACGGATCGCCGCCGCTCGGCCGGGGCCCGAGCGCCTACGGGCCTACCTTCACCTCGCGCGGCTCCGTGGGCGCGAGCTTGGGGCCCGGGAAGAGGCGATCGCCGCGTTGCACGCCGCCCTCCATGAAGACCCGGATCATCCGGCGACGCTCGCCGAGCTGCTGCGGATGGAGGACGACCCGACTCGTCGGGAAAAGGAGCTGGGCGCGTTCGCTGCGCGCGGGAGGACGCCCCTCGATCGCGCACGAT
>JAAFHJ010000327.1 GCA_013298325.1 Myxococcales bacterium
TGTCGATCGCCCCGTGATGGATCAGACGGCCGGGCGTGGCACCTGCGGGTCGCCGCTGCCGATCACCGCTGGCCTCCAATCAGGGACGACGCGCAACGCCCTTTCCGTGGTCGCCGTCTCCTGCGCCGACGGCACCGGTCCTGAGCGCGTTCACGAGCTCGTCCTGCGCGAAGCACGCCGCATTCGCCTTGATCTTTCCGCCCAATTTGACGCGTCGCTGGCGATCCGTCGGTCCTGCGAAGATCCCCGATCGGAGATCGCCTGCAACGACGACTCGGCCGGCGTCGACTTCGCCTTCGCGCGTGGCAAAGCGTCGACGTCACGGGGGGCATCCCTCACGACCGTGCTGCCTGCCGGGCGTTACTTCGTCATTGTCGACGGCGCCGATGGAGAGACGGGCGAGTACGCCCTCTCCTACACCAGCGAACGCGTTGCCGATTTTGCGCAACGGTGCCGCGCCGCCGAGCGCTTCGGAGCGTCCGGAGACGCCCTCGGCGACTGGAGCGATGGCCTTGCCTCGGCGACCGCCCCCTGCGGCGGAAATGCTCATGGCCCCGAGTTGCTCCGCGCGCTCCCCCTCGACGCCCCCTCGCGGGTACGCATCTCCGTCGACGCCGACGGCCCGTTCACGCCGGTCGTTCATGTGCGAAGCCGCTGCGAGGACGCAGCAACCAGCGAAATGTGCGGCCTTCCGACGCTCGGGCGCACCGCGATCGCCGCCGGAATCCTGCCCGCGGGCGTCCACACCGTGTTCCTCGATGCCGAAGAAGTCGAGGCGAGTGGCAACGTCCGCGCGCTCGTTGAGACGAGCCCCGCCGCCGGCATCGGCACGCTCGCCGACACCTGCGACGACGCCGAGCGCCTCCCGATTACCGGCCGCGAAATCCACGCGGAATCCTTCGCAGACACCTTCACCGCCCGTGACGACGACGCCATCTCCTGCGCCTCGGCGAGCGGCCCCGAGGTCTTCCGTTCGTTCACGCTGTCGGAGCGTTCCCGCGTTGAAATTGCGAAGAATTCTGACGAAGGGAGCCATGTCTTCGCGATCCGCCGCGGCGACTGCGTCCATCCCGTCGAGGTCGCCTGTGGGATGACCGTCGACACCGTGCTCCCCGCGGGAAACTACACGATCGTCGCCGAGGCGAACGGACCGAGCGGGATCGGCCGCGTCGACTTTCAGGTGGCGACCTACCCGATGCAACCGCGCGAAAAAGCCTGTGCTTCCGCCGCGGTCCTCCCCCAAAATGGCAAAGTCACCGGCTCGACAACCGGCGCACCGAATCTCTTCGGCGCGAGCTGCGCCCCCGGTGACGGCCGCGGTGGTGGTGAGCGCGCTTACCGTTTTACCGTGAAAGAACAAGGGCTTCTTGAGGTCAACGTCAGTGCGTCCTTTGCGCCGGTCGTCTCGATCCGTGAGGGGTGCATGATCCCCGTGGGGGCGACGGTCAATAGCGTCGAGCGCGGCTGCTCCATCGAAGAGTCGCCGACGGTACCGACAAAGCTCATCGCCGATCTTGCCCCCGGAATCTACACGCTGCTCGTCGACTCTAATGCGGAAGGGCAGTCAGGGACCTTCTCGTTGACGAGCCAGTTTACGCCGGGAAGGCACGCCGAAGTTCATGACTACGACTAGCGCAGCCGAGAAGAGCGCCGAGAAAATTGCGGCGGAACAGACCGCATTTCTTACCTGGTTCGATCGCGTCAAACGGGATTTGCCTTGGCGTCGGACGAAAGATGCGTACGCAATTTGGGTCTCCGAAGTGATGCTTCAGCAGACGCGCGTCGAGACCGTCATCCCCTATTTCGAGCGGTTTCTAACCGACTATCCCACGGTATTCGCGCTGGCAGAAGCGCCCCTCGACGACGTCCTTGAGCGTTGGAGCGGGCTCGGCTACTACCGCCGCGCACGGATGCTTCACGCGGGGGCGCAGGCGATCGCGGCTCGCGGGAAATTTCCGGAAAAACACGCGGATCTCCTCGATGTGAAAGGGATCGGCCCCTACACGGCCGGGGCGGTCGCGAGCATCGCTTACGACGAGGTCGTCCCGCTCGTGGACGGAAACGTCGAGCGCGTCCTCTCCCGCCTTCGTGGGATTGAAGATGACGTCACGAAGACGGTCGGGAAGCGGGCGATCTGGCGGGAAGCGGAAGCACTCGTCCCGTTGAAGCGGGCAGGGGACTTTAACCAAGCGCTGATGGAACTCGGCGCGACCGTCTGCACGCCACGGAATCCCAGCTGTGGAACCTGCCCGCTCGCCGGGTATTGTGTCGCGAAAGAGAAGGGGATCGCCGCCGACCTTCCGCGAAAGACAAAAGCGGCAAAAGCGAAGGACGAACACCGCATTGCCCTCGTTGCCGTCCGTCGAAATCCGACCACGGAGGGGCTTGAACTTCTCCTCGCACGACGAAAGCCGGACGTCCGCTTTGGGGGCCTCCACGAACCGCCCCAGCTCGTCGTCGACGCCGCGCGCGAAGACACTGGAGACGCCGTAGCCGGAGACTTCGCGAAGGCCTTCGGCGTCCCGCTGGAGGGGCTGTTTCCGCTACCGGCGCTCGTGCATGTCCTCTCCCATCGGCGCCTCCTCGTGGTTCCCTATCGTGCTAAGTTTACAGGTGAATTTGGCGCAGATGTCTCGCAAGAACTCCCGAGGGCGCTCCCTGGCGACTACGATTCGCTGATCGCCTATCCGCTCACCGGCGGCGCCCCCGCCATCGGTCTCTCGACGCTCGCGAAGAAGATCCTTGGGAGCGCCGGCATCGTCCTCCGCGGGCGTTGATCGCTTCGATGCATGGAGACGCTTCGCATCTTCCGGTGGGAAGAGTAAGGCAGCAGCCGCTGATGTTTCGCCCCACTGCTCTATGGCGCCTCTCGATGGGGCTCGTGCTTGCGGCGCTCGCGGCGGGGGCCTTGGTCCACCCGGCAGAGGCGCGCCCCCTTGCCGATGAGGGCGCTGCGAGTCGGCCGCCGGTCAAGCACAAGTATTCGCTCGCAGAATGCCTAGCTCTCGCCGAGCGGAACCATCCGAATCTTTGGGCGGCCCGCGCGCGCACGGAAGCGGCCGTCGCCCAGGCCGAAGAGACGAGATACCTGCCATATTCGCAGTTTTCGTCGACCATCACGACGGGGGTCATCCCGCATATTGGTGGTACCCCCTACTTCGGAAGTACGCCATTCAGTCAGCTGAACACGACCTTCACGTCGGGTCTCAATCCTTTTTTGCGCGTCGAAATCAATGGCGCGATTCCCCTATACACGTTCGGGAAAATCGACGCTGGCAACCGAGCCGCCGAAGCGAACGTTCGCGTACAGACCTGGGATTACGAGAAGTTCCGTAACCAAGCTCGGGCGGACGTCCGTCGCGCCTACTTCGGTCTCTCGGCCGCGCGCGATGGTCTTTATGTACTGAATGACGTGTCATCAAAGCTCGATAAAGCAATTGATGACATGAAGAAGAAGATTGAGTCGAGCGCGCCGGGCGTCGATGAGATCGATTTGTATCGCCTAGAAGGTGCCCGCGACGAACTTCGCGTTCGCTTTGGCGACACGCGAAAAGGCGAGAGCCAGGCGCTTGCCGGCCTGCGTTTCCTGACCGGCGTTCAAACCGACTTCGACATCGTCGATGAGCCGCTGGAGCGGCCCGATGTCACGATTGGCCCCCTCGTCCGCTACCTTACGGCAGCGCGCCTCTACCGGCCGGAAATCAACATGGCTCGCGCCGGCCTCGAAGCGCGCAGTGCCCTCCTTGACTACCAGCGCGCCCGGCTTTTTCCCGACGTTGGGCTCGGCCTCAGCGCCTCCTACGCAGTCGCCCCTTCGGCCACTCAGCAGACGGCCGCCTGGCTCGGCGACTCATTCAACCGCTTCGGCTACGGCGCCGCGATCGGAATTCGTTGGAACCTCGACCTGTTGGCGCAGGGGGCACGCATCCGCGGTGCGGAGGCGCAACTCGAAGAGACCCAAGCGCTCAATCGCTTCGCCCTCGGCGGGATCAGTGTTGAGGTCGAGAGCCAGTACGCGGTGGTCCTCGAAGCCAAGAATCGCGAAGAGACCTTCGCCCGCACCGAACACCGCGCCAAGGGCTGGATCAAGATGGTCCAGGACGGGATCGACCTCGGCACGCGTGAAGAACGCCAATTGTTGGAGCCGCTCCGCGCCTACGTATCGGCCCGGGCATCCCACGTGCAGGCGCTCCTCGATCTCCACTTTGCCCTCTCCGAGTTGGCGCGAGTCACCGGTTGGGACGGCGCCGCGCCTTCGAAGTGAGCGGAACTCAGTAGTCGCAGTTTGCGCTGGCGAGCACCGCGGCAATGCGGGCTTTCACGACGTCAAACTCGCGGAGCACCAAGGTGATTTCTGCCTGCCGGTGGGCAGTTGCCGCCGTCACGAGTTCGAGGGACGTCCCTTTGCCTTCCGCAAAGGACAGCTGGGTGAGCGTGTCGACCTGCTCGGCAAAAACCTGCGCTTGGGATGCGACTTCCCGAGCCTGCTCGGCGACGGTGATCGCGCGCTTTGCCTGAAGCACGTCGAGGGTTGCGCGCCGTTCGGCCGCTTCAATCCGCACCGTCGCCTGATCAATCTGGGCATCGACGTCGCGGAGAGTGCCGTAGCGGGCGCCTCCGTCCCAAATCGGTACCGAGAGGAGCGCCGAAACATTCCACGAGGGATCGGGCAGGTTTCGGTTCACAGAAATCGTGCTGCCGAGTGACACCGTCGGAACAAACTGCAGTTTTGCGTCATTTTTTCCGCGTTCCGCGACTTCCAAGCGCTTCTTCGTCGCCAAGACGTCCGGGCGATCGCCGGGCGTTGCCCCCGGCTTGCAGCTCGTATTTGCGCCGCTCGCCAGGCCATTCAAATCGAGATTTTTCGACACGCCGACCCCCTCGGCAAGCCCGAGGGCTAAACCGAGCGCTTCCCGCGCCTGGCGGAGCGACTCATCACCGGTGACGAGGTTTCCGCGTGTCGCTTGGGCATCTTGCTCGGCGCGCACGACATCGAGCCCGTTCGCCGCGCCGAGCTCACGGCGCTTCTTGGTAAGCTGAAGGCGCGACAAGGCATCGCGGAGCGAATTGCGATTGAGTTCGGCGACGCGCTCCGCCGTGTAGACCGAGATCGCTGCATTGGCGACGGCGATGGCGAGCTGACGTTTCGTGTCTGCGACGGAAAGCGTCGACGCTTCGACATTCCGATCAGCCGTCCCGATTGCGTACCAAGCCCGTGGCGCGAAGAGCGGTTGAGAAGCAGAAATGCTCGCGCTCCAGTTCGTTGCCGGATTTGAGACCTTGAAGCTACCGACGTTTGTCCCGGGATTGATGATCGCGTAGCTGTAGCTAGCCTGCCCATTGATTTGCGTGAGGGCACCAGCGAGTGCGGTCCGTGCCTGCGCCTCGGCGCGGTGCACGTCGGCTTCGGCGACGCGCAAGTCGGCCGAGCGAGCTTTTAGGTTTCTTAGCGCTTCTTCCCACGACCCGAGTTCGGTCTTCGCTCGCGGAACCGGGGTGAGCATCGGGTCGTCGACGGTCGGCATCGTCGCCGTGGTCGTCGGCGGGCTCGTGGGGGCGGTGCCGTCCGCGTGGGCGTTCGCGAGGAACGAAAGAGTGGCCACTCCAAACCCTGCGACCGCCAACGAAATCTTACTCATCGGCGCGGCGAATTATCACGCGAACGACCGGCGGACCGAGACATTGTGCGCGCGGAGGGCCCGCTTTTCAATCCGTTTACACGGCGCGAGCCGTAGCGCAGGTCTTCTGGAAGGAGGGCGAGCGCGGAAGCGACTTCGTTGTGGGCGTCGCGGAGGTCGGCCGTCGGAAGGCGGAAGGTGCTGGCGACGTCGACGCAAGCTAGCGGAATTCCGTCGATTTCGGCGATTGCCCAGGCGACGGCTGCCGCAAGCGAGAGCGGGGCGGGGCGCCGTTCCCCG
>JAAFHJ010000328.1 GCA_013298325.1 Myxococcales bacterium
TGTGAGTGGGCCGGAAGCGGTCTCCGGGGCTGCTGAACGGGGGGCGCTTGTTCGTCGCGCCGGCATCGTCGGTTTGGGGACACTCGCCTCGCGATTGCTTGGTCTTTTCCGAGACATGGCGCTCGCGGCGACCCTCGGCCGCGAGGCGACCGACGCCTTCTTCGTCGCCTTCACGATCCCGAACGCCCTCCGCCAAATCCTCGGCGAAGGGGCCGTCTCCAGCGCCGTCGTGCCGGTGCTCGCCAAGCGCCTTGCCGAAGGGGGGGACGACGCAGGTCGCGATTTTTACAAAAAAATTCGAGGTCTAAGCCTCGCGGCGCTCGTCGTCGTGTGTGGGCTCGGCATCCTCGCCGCGGAGCCGCTCACCGCCCTTTTCGCCGGCGGCTACGCCGATCGCCCCGCCCAGTTTGCACGGACCGTGCAGCTTACACGGATCGTCTTCCCCTACCTCTTCTTCATGGGGAGCGCCGCCCTCGGGATGGCCGCCCTCAACGCGAAGAAGAAGTTCGCGGTAACAGCGTTCGCGCCCGCGCTGCTCAACGTCGCGTTTTTGCTTGCCTGTTTTGTACTGGTCCCGATCTTCAAGCGGGCCGGCCTCGACGAAGCACACGCCATCGGCTGGGGCGCCATTCTCGGCGGGTTCCTGCAGATGATCGCCCAGTGGCCGAGCCTCCGCGCCATCGGCTACGGCGGGCGCCCCGCGTTCCCGAGCGCCGACGTCCTCCGAGATCCCCACGTCCGCACGGCGCTTGCGCGTCTCGTGCCGATGATGGTCGGTATCGGCGTGTATTATATCGATTTGGTGCTCTCGCGGCGCTTCCTCTCCGGCCTCGGGCCTGGTGCCCAGAGCTGGTTCTCCTGGGCGTCACGCCTCTGCGATTTCCCCCAGGGGATCTTCGTCATGGCGCTCTCGACGGCGGCGCTCCCGTCGCTGGCGGCGCTCGCTGCGCGCGGCGAAAAGCTAGAAGTTGCAAAGACGTGGGCCTACGGGCTCCGCCTCGCGCTGTTTGTTGCCCTGCCGTGCAGCGTCGCCCTCGTCGCGCTGGCCGAGCCGATCGTCGTCGCCCTCTTTCAGCGCGGCGCCTTCGCCCCGGAAGATGCCCACCAGACGGCGATCGCCCTCGCCTGGCAAGGGGGCGCACTCTTTACGGTTTCCGTCGTCCGGCAGACGATCCCCGTCTACCACGCGCTTGGTGACACCCGCACGCCGGTCGTCGTCAGCATTCTGGATCTGCTCGCCTTTCTCGGCCTCGCGTTCGGCCTCGTCGGCCCCTTCGGCCACGTTGGGGTGAGCATCGCCGTCGCCGGTTCGAGCTTCGTTCAGATGGTGCTGCTCATCGTCGGTTTGCGTCGCAAACTCGAGGACTTGCGCGCCGGAGAGCTTGTGAGTTCCGCGCTGCGGACCGGCGGCGCCTCCCTCGTCGCCGGCATCGCCGCCTGGGGGGCCGCCCGCGTGCTCCCCCATGAGGGGGTCGTCCTTCGCGTGCTTCCGGGCATCGGCGGCGGGATTGTGTTTCTCGGCGTGTTCGTCCTCGCCGCCTGGGGCCTCAAGAGCCCCGAGCTCGAGGCGCTGCTGGGCGGGGTCCTTCGCCGCCTCCGTCGCCGCTGACGCCGATTTTCCTGCGTCTTGGCTTCGCCGCGATGCTACCCCGCGGCCCATGGCAGCGAAAAAGCAGAGCCCGATGACCGCCCCCGCCAAAAAAGCGAGCGCCCCGAAGACGGCCCCGAAGGGGGTCGTGATTCCGCCGGCGAAAAAGGGGAAATCGGCAGCAACATCGGCCCCTTCCACCTACATGCATGCAGGCGCGAAGGACGCTTTGGCCTACCGCGTGATCGCCGCCGATTTCACGGCGGGGGCGACGGTCGCGACCGGCCTCCCGGCGCCGGCGCTCGCCGAAGTCGCCTTTGCCGGCCGCTCAAACGTCGGCAAATCGACGCTCCTCAACATGCTCATGCAGCGGAAAAACCTCGTCCGCACGAGCAACACCCCCGGCGCGACCCGTCAGATCAACTTCTTCGGCTGCAAAGTGCAGCTGCCCCGCCCGAAGGTCGCGCCGGTCGCAGCGGCCGCCGAAACCGCCGAGACCGCGGTTGCAAGCGACGCCGTCGTCAGCGAACCGGTTGCGACGCCGGTTGCGACCGAAAGCGCCGCCCCGACCGAGCAGCCGGTGCTGGACCTGATCCTCGTCGACCTCCCCGGCTACGGATTTGCGAAGGTTTCCAAGAGCGAAGCGCGCAGTTGGGGGCCGATGATGGAGGGGTACCTCACAACGCGCATCGCGCTTCGGGCCGTGTTCGTCCTGGTCGACGCGCGCCGCGGTCCTGAAGACGACGACTTCCAGCTCGTCGAGTTCATGAAGGGGCCGCGTGCCGCCCAATCGGCGCGGCCCGTCGAGGTGATTATCGTCGCCACGAAGCTTGATAAGCTTCCGAAGAACCAGCAGAAACCGGCGCTCGAAGCGATCAGCAAGAAGGCGGGCGTTCGCGTCATCGGTGCCAGCGGCGAGACGGCGGCGGGGCGCGAAGATCTTTGGCGAAAAATCGTCGGTTCTGTCCTCTGAACATGAGGTTGAGTTTCGCGGGTGACCGCAGCGCTCGCTTTCTGTAGCGTCGCGCCCATGCGTCGAATTGCACTCTCCGCCGTAACTCTCTCTACGCTTATCGCCTGTGGGGGCGGTGCCTCCCAGAAGGGGGCGGAGCCGCCGACGGTTGCTGTCGCGAAGTCGACGACGCCGTCGACCGGCACCGTCGACCCGGGCCCGGTCCGCTTTCCGGAAGGCCTCGTCGCTTGGGGGCGGATCGCCCGCCCGAGCGCCCTCGTAAAAGGGGGGGCGGCGTGGATTCACAAGTCCGAGCAGGAGGTCGCCAAGGAGCTCTCGGCCTCCGGCAAGGAGGTCGGCGCCGACCTCGTCGCCCTCGATCAGCCGATCGACGGCGCGTTGATCCTGACCGGCGCGAGCTATGAGGGGGTCAAAGGGGCGGTTTCGTTCACGGTGAACAACGTCCCCGCGGCGAAGGATACCCTCGGAAAGAAAGCCGAATTGGAGGTGCTCTCCGACGGCACGATCCACGCGAAACTGAAGAAGGGCGGCGGCGACGAGCCCGACGAAGACAGCGCCGCTGCGAAGCGCTCCTTCGGCTGCATGGTCCACGCCGACGGCCACACCGTGTGCGGCGATGAGTCGGTCCTCGGCGTCCTCGATTCCTTCCTCCTCCGCGACGTCCCGCGGCTCGGCGCCAAGGCCGACATCCACGTCGAAGTCCGGATGCAGCCGATCCGCGACGTCGCCGGTCCGGCCCTCGCGGCGCTCGCCGACCTTGGAAAAGCGGCTGCGGCGGGGGAAGACGGCGAAGCGGGCGACGCGTCCAAAGAGGCGGCAAAGAAGTCGAAAGAGGAGGCGAAGGCCTTCCTCGAGGACATCGACACCCTCCAGTACGACGGCTCGTTCAACGAAAACCAGCTCCGGACCGAGATCTCCGTCGACCTTCGCTCGAAAAAATCGCTGTTTTCTCAGTGGATTGCCGAGCCGGGGAACGCGCCCGTGCTCTCGAACGCCTTCGGCGCCGTCGCCGCGCAGGCCGACATGTCGCTCTGGGCCGCCGGGGGGCGCTCGCTCCTCGCCCAGCAGGGGAAGCCGCTCCTCCAGAACGCGCTGAAGGACGACCTCAAGCACCTCAAGGAGGCCGACCGGCCGAAGGCGGAGGCGCTCCTCGGGCAGCTCTACGACACGCTCTTCACCTTCCGTACCGCCGCGCTTGGCCGTGACGACGGCGCCCTCGGCAAGCTCGCCGACGCCGCGACCGGCCCCAAAGCCTCGGCGGCCGCCAAGAAGCGCCTCGCCGCGGCCGCGGTCGGCGACGAGCAGCTCTGGATGACCGCGTCGTTTGCGACCCCGTTTGCAAGCGCCCGTGACCTCATCCTCGCCGTCGACAAGATGCCCGACATCAAGGACCCGAAGAAGAAGAAGACCGACGAAAAGAAGTACCCGTCGAAGATCACGGCGCTCCCGAAGGGGTCTGCGTTCCCGGCGAACTCGGTCTATTTCCTCAGCAAAAAAGACGTGAAGGACAAGAACCCGCCGGCGCCGGTCCTCGACAAGAGCGGCAAACCGGTCAAGGGGAAGGACAAGGGGGCGGAAGTCCTCGGGACCCTCGACACGATGGTCGTCATCGCGCCGATGGGTGAGGAGACGTGGGTCTTTGTTGGCGATAGCCTGCCGATGCTTGAGGGGGTCTACAAGCAGGCCCTCGCAGGCAAGCCGGCCGCGCGCCCCCAGCCGGGGACCCTCGGTGGCGCCGCGTTCGCGCCGAAGCTCTGGCCGGCCGACAAGATCGACGACAACGCCCGCGCCCCCGAGGTGATCTCTGCGCTCCTCGCCGAGCGCGCGAAGATCGCGTCGGCGCCGAGCATGACCGGGGAGACGATCCTCGGAAACAGCGGAAATCGCTCGCGTATCACCTTCCGCTTTGACGTCCCCCGGACCGCGTTCGAGGCCTACAAGGCCTTCGACGACAAGGGCATCGGCAAGAAGCCGTGATTGGCGACTTTTTGCTTGCACGAGGGGCGGCGCGGAAGTAGTTCTCCGCGTCGTTCGAGAGCGCTCTACGCGCTCTCTTACGGGCGCATAACTCAGCGGTAGAGTGCCACCTTCACACGGTGGAGGCCACAGGTTCAAATCCTGTTGCGCCCACAGACAAACGTAGCAACTAGGCTTCCTCGCTTTCGCGACGGGAGCCTTTTTTTTGCCAGGTTTGCCAGGCGTCGCTGCGAGATTTGCTGGATACCGCTTCGACTGCCGCTAAGATGGCGCGAATGTCCGCCCGATTGACCGTGCTCTCGCTATCCGCTCGTCTCCGCCCGGCGAGACGCCGGATCGGAGAACGCCTCGCCCCCGTTCTCGCCGTTGCGGCGCTCGCCCTGCTGCCTTCGTGCGCGACGATCGTGACCGGGACCCGCGAAAACGTCTCGGTGACGTCAACGCCCGAGGGGGCGACCGTTCGCATTGCATCGGCGGGCGGCTTCCCGATTTTCGAAGGAAGAACGCCGGCCTACCTCCAGATGGCGAAGGACAAAGACTACACGGTCACCGTGTCGGTCCCCGGTTACCAAGATGCCCGTATCGGCGTCACCCGCGAGTTCGAAGCGTGGACCCTCGCGAACCTCGTGTGCGGGGTCTGGCCGGCGCTCATTGACGTCCTTTCCGGCGCCTACAAACACCTGACCCCCAACGAAATTGTCGTGTCTCTGACGCCGCTTCCGGCCGGCTATGCGGAGAACAGCAAGAACCGCGATGGCGTTGGCGAGGGGCTATCGGTGCTTCTCGTCGCCCGCGACGACGCTGGCGACCTGCGGATGCTCACCGTCCCGCTTACGCCGTCGGGGACGGTTGCCACGCGCGCGACCGCATCCTCCGTCCATTGATGCGTGCCCCGGTGGCAGGGGCGATTCTGCGCCTCCTCGGGCAAGCGGCCCCCGATGAGCCCTGGGAAGCGGAGGACCTCGCGTCGACGCGCGGGGAAGCGGTCGAAAAACCGCCGGTTCCGCCGGTGGAAGGGGCCTTCGTGGCGCTGATCGGTCGCTACCAGCAGTCCCACTCGGCCAATTCGTCCCACCGGTGCCTCTTTCGGGTGTCGTGCTCCCATTTTGCGGCGGAAGCTCTCGTGAGTTATGGGCTTTTTGGTCTCGTCCCCTTCGTGGATCGTTTCTTTTTTCGCGAGAACGGCGCCGCCTACGGCCGCTACCCAACCCACCTGGACGGGGCGGGGATCCTCCTCCTCGACGACGATGGGCCCTAGCCATCGGTCCCCGCGGACGCCCGCGTTGGCACTTGGCGTGGCCCTCTTTGCGGCGCCCGCCCTCGCGGCGGCCGACGAACCGCCGGTTGTGCCGTCGGCCTTTGGTCACGACCC
>JAAFHJ010000330.1 GCA_013298325.1 Myxococcales bacterium
ACGCAGATTCGCGACCCGACGAAGGTGAATACCCGATTGAGTCGCAGCGTCGTTGCCGCAAAAAGCGCGACCCAGCCGTGTACGGGGAAGAAAGGGCCAGCGCCGACGAAGGTCCCCGTCGCAAACGCGAGACCGACGCGCAGCGGCGTGTTTCGCTCGCGGAGGGCGCGCCCCCACGCACGAAGTCCACGCACCCGCTGGGCACGGAGCGGCCGCGGAAGTCGTTTTCGCCAAACGGGTCGAGCGGGCGCTGTCACCAAGTCCTGGAATTTCTCACGGGATCCTCATCGTGGTAGCGTGAGTACGTGCTCCTCGTCGATGCCGTTTCCACGTTTGTGAACTACCTGGAACGGGAACGCCGCGCCTCCCCAAACACGGTTTCCGCCTACCGACGCGACCTCACCGCCCTCGTGACCTTCGCCCATGCGCGCCAACCGGCATCGCGAAAAGGCAGAGAGTTTGCGCTCGCCGACGTCGATATCTACCTGCTCCGGAGCTTCCTTGGGTCTCTCCAAGGCGGGCCGGGCGCGGGGACGAAGCCGCCGGAAGCGGCGACGGTGGCGCGTAAAGGCTCGGCGTTACGTACTTTTTTTAAGTATCTTCGCCGCCAGGGCATCGTAAAAACCGACCCGACGGAGACGCTCGGGAGCCCGAAGATTCGGCGCGGGCTGCCTACGCTGCTCCATGTTGACGCCGCACGGGGCGTCGTCGAAGCGCCCGAGACCGACGGCTCGGCGCGGGCGCCGAAACCGGCAGAAATCGCGCGCGATAAAGCGATGTTGGAGCTCCTCTATGGGTCGGGCCTCCGTGTGTCCGAACTCGTCGATCTTGATGTCGGCGGTGTTGGCGGAGGCTCGGTGCGCGTCGTCGGCAAGGGGAACAAGGAGCGCATCGTCCCCGTCGGCGAACTCGCCCTGGAAATGCTTGCGCAATACATGAATGTTCGCGACGCATTGACGCGGGAAGATCGGCCGAACAGTGCGCTTTTCCTCTCCAATCGTGGGACGCGGATCACCGTTCGTACCGTCCAAAATCTCGTCAAAAAGTGGGGGACGCTTGGTGCCGGTCGCGCCGATTTGCATCCCCACGCGCTCCGTCACACCTGTGCCACGCACCTGCTTGAGGGGGGGGCCGACCTTCGGAGCATTCAGGAAATTCTCGGTCACGCGTCGCTTTCGACCACGCAGCGCTACACCCACGTCAGCCTGGATCACCTGCTCAAAGTCTACGATGGCGCGCATCCGCTCGCCCGGCGCCGCTAGATTTCGGCTAGAGCGGTTCCGTGAGCGAGCCGGCGAGCGAGTCGAAGGGGAATCGGAAGGAAGGGCGCCCGCGCGCAGCGAATTCGCGGCTTGCGTCGTCGCTGGTTCGGCTCGTGATGGCGTCGGCGGGGGGAGTTGCAGCGACGCCCATCGTTGCGGTCCTCGAAGGGCGCTATGTCGGTTCCGGCCACCTCCTGCCGGTCGTGGCGGTCCTAGCGCCGATCGGCATCGTCGTCGGCGCGGCGGTCGGCGTCGCGCACCTCGTGCTCGAAGGGGATCCGCCTGAATTTCCTTGGGAACATGCCGCCCGTCGTCGAGCCGCGTCGAGCTGGGAGCGGTCGCGTCGGGTGCCGCTTGCGGCCGCGACGCCGATCGCGGCGGTGCTTGCTGCGACTGCGTGGGCCTACACGGCGCGGGCGATTTTCGCGGCGGTCGGCACCGAGCCAGCCCCGAAACCGCTTGCGGTGGGGGCGGCGCTTGCCCTCGCGAGCCTCCTGATTCTTGCGGTTTCCGCAGCTGTGGTGTTGGCGCTCGTCGTCCCGTTGCGCCGGCTCTTTGCTGCCGTTGCCGAAAAGACCGCTACCCGCCTCGACCCGGGGTGGGTCTTTCTCGCGAGCAGCGCACTTGCCATCTTCGTGGTCGCACGTGGCATTCACGGCGGCGACGGGAACGGCGAAGGTACCGTTTTTGCGTCTATTTTTGGCGTACTTGCCCGGCCGGAACTCGACCTCGTCCCTGTCGGGCACCTGGCGTTGCTTGGCCTCGGCGCTTGGTTCGCGACGCTGATCGGGCGTGGAGCCTACACCCCGCGCGTCGGTGCGGGAGCGCTCCTACCGCCAGCCGCGATCGCGGCTGCGCTCGTTTGCACGGCTCAGCAGGGGCCCCGCGTCGACGCGACGACGAGCCTCGCCATCGAGCAGCACGGGAAGCTCGCAGCCGTTGCCCAGAAGGCGGTTCGGAAGCTTGTCGACCGCGACCACGACGGGGCCTCCCCCTGGTTTGGCGGTGGCGACTGCGACGATCACGACCGCCGTAGAAACCCGAATGCCCTCGATATTCCGGGGAACGGGATCGACGAAGATTGCTCGGGGGCCGACCTCACCCTCGTTGACGAGACGCCAGCAGTGGCGAAGGCGCCCGATGCGGTGAGCCCCATCCGCGGCGACTACAACCTCGTGCTTCTCACCGTCGACACGATGCGGGCCGATCAACACTTCGCCGGCTACGCAAAAGCGACGACCCCCGAACTCGACAAGCTCGCCGCTCAATCGGTAGTCTTTGACCGCGCCTACGCCATGGCCTCCTACACGGGGAAGAGCGTTGGGCCGATCATGGCCGGCAAATATCCCTCGGAAACTCCCCGAGACGGTGGTCACTTTACCGCCTATCCACCGGAGAATGTTTTCCTCGCGGAACGACTAAAAGCGGCCGGATTTCGGACCTTTGGCGCAGCCTCGCTCGGCTACATCGGCCCGGGAAGCGGCATTACGCAGGGGTTTGATACGTGGGACCTGTCCGCGAAGCCGCCGCCGTCGGGAAGCGACAAGGATGACGCGACGACCAGCGACAAGCTTGCTGATGCCGCATTGAAGTTGCTCGCAAAGCCGGAAAACGTCGATGGTCGATTCTTCCTGTGGGTTCACTTTCTCGACCCGCATGCGATGTACGTCCATCACAAGGGGCAGCCTGATTTTGCTGTGGGAGCCAAGACGGGCGCCGAGCAGGTGCGCGCCGCCTACGACGGCGAAGTGTGGTTCACCGACTCGCAGATTGGTCGCATTCTCGACTACATTCAGGCGCAGAAATACGCGAAAGAGACGGTCATTGTGGTCTCAAGCGACCACGGTGAGGCCTTCGGCGACCACGGAATGAGCTTTCACGGCTTTGAGATTTGGGAGTCGCTCGCGCGGGTACCGCTTATCATTCACGTGCCTGGCGTTACGCCGCACCACGTGCCCAATAAACGTAGTCAAATCGACCTGGTACCGACGATTCTCGATCTCCTCCGGATCGCACCGCCGCCGAAAGGGGAGCTCTCCGGGCGATCGCTCATGGACGATCTCTTTCCGTCGGAACCGGGAAAATTCGCGGAACGCGACGTCTATATCGACATGCCGATCGGGCCCTACACCGGGATGCGCCGCGCTCTCATTCACGGTGATGGCCCCGGCATGAAGCTCATTCATTCCGGTGGCAATCTCTATCAGCTGTTCGATCTTGCGACCGACCCGGAAGAGAAGCTGGATCTGTCGAAGGACAAAGAGAAGCTCGCCCCCATGATCGAGGCGATGCAACGGAAGCGGGCGACGATGCACGAGCTTGACGTGAAGCCTCGCGCTGCGAACTGAATCACGTAGCTGGGTGGGGGAGGGCGCCTTCCACCAGGAATTGCTCGCGAAGAAATACGTGGCGTTCCGGCTTCGTCAATACGCCATTTCGGCGAAATTCGACGCGCTCTTTTGTATAGCTGCATCGCCAGGAGGAGAGGCCTGTTGGCGTCCTCCCGGCAAATACTGGCTCAAAAAGCGCTAGATTTGTTCCTGATTCGTCGGTCGTCCCTTCGCGGCGATAGCGCGCCGAGCGAAAGAAGAAGGCTTCAACACCGGAACTACGCATCGCACTTCCGAGCGCTTGGGCCGCGCGGTAGTCGGTTGGCGAACAGAGCTCGTCGCGGAAAGCATCGAAGGGCTCTTCGGTCAGATCGATGGCGCGAGTCGCCGCGATCTTCGCTTTGAATGCCGAAAGCGTGACTTCTTGAAGGCCGAGGTTCGCGGTCGTCCCTTCGAGGAAGATCAGCCGGTAGTAGGCGACCTCACAGAGCGCTGTACGAATGTCGCAGGATCCGTACCAGATCCCGCGCTCGTGGCGCCGCCCGAAGCGGGACCCATTCCGAAGCGGCGGGTGGCGAAAGGGGGTCACGAGCAGGTAGTGAAGCGACGAGAAGCGCTCGCCGGGGGGCATCGGCGGCTTCGCATGGCTGTCAATCAGAGCCTCAAGGAGGGCCTGTTCGTCGTCGCTATCGACGAGCTTTCGTGTGGCATTTTCGTGCTGGGCTTCTACGACACGGTGACCGACGGCCGTGCGCGGACCAATCTCAGAAGGCCCCGCGCAGTGCGTCCAAATATTCACCGACATGAACCAACCCCTCTACCGTACGAATGCGTTCCGCGGGAACGCCATTCAAATGAAGATTTTGCGCGTGAAGCCAGGCGCGGGCTGCGTTTCCATCGCCACCAACGAGTGCGTCGAGGCTTCGAAACACGCGAAGGAAAAGCAGGGCGAGCTCCCCCTCTTTTGACGTAGGTTCGAGGGGAACACGCGAAGGATCGCGTACCATTCGCGATGCGCTTGCCTCGCTGAGACCGACAATCCGCGCGAGGTCCCGCTGGGAGAGGCCGAGGCGCTCCGCCGCACGTGTCGCCGCTTTTGCCAGCACCGCCCCGGTCGAAGTGGGCTGTACCGCTTGCACGGCTTCCGTCGATGCATGGCGCTTGGTAGAGGTGGTCATGTTCGGCTTTCTGAGGAAAGAAAAGCACGGAGAACTTTCCTGTGCAAGTGATCTGCACCCGCGGAGTACGGGAATCCGATCGCGAGCAACGGCGCTTTCCTGAGCGGCCTCCGGGTCAAAGGTGTAAGTGGCGCCGGTGGCTCTGACGCGTGCGTATCTCCGGGATTTCAGTCTCCGACTTTGGAACAACGTCGAGTCCAATGGCTGGAAAGACACGCTTACCAGCGCGGTCGCGCTCGTCGACAAAGCGAAGGAATTTCGTGCCAGTCCGAGCCTCTTGACCGGAGCGAACCTGGTCTTTTCCACCGCGAAGGTCTTCGCACGCGATTACAAACCCTACTGGGACGACTACATCGCGGAACTCGGCTTCGTCGAGATCGTCGACCGGCGCATCGCTGGCGCGGTCGTAGCCTGCCTCGCCGACGACGCTCGCGACGTGATTCCGCTTTCCGGCGCAAACGGCAGCCACGCTGTCCGTCTCCGCGAATGGCCGGTTGCGTGGCATCTCGCGCGCGAGTTCCGCCAGGACGCCGTCACCGGTTTTTCTGCCAGTCCTGACGAGGCGGAGAGGGTGCTTGCCTACGTGCGTGAGCGCATCTGGCAGCGTTTCGGCACCGCCAACGTGGTGATTCATTGCCGCCCGAAAGATGCCGGCTGGAAGCTCGACATCGACGACACCGTCATCGCGATGCCTTCCGCCGCAGCAACGGCGCTCGCCGAAGATTTGCGCGGTTATTCGGCACTTGGCGTTCCTCGGAGTGTGCTGCTTTGGGGGCCGCCGGGGACCGGCAAGAGCACTGCCGTCCGTGAGATCTGCCACCTCCTCGGCATGCGCTATGCGCGCTTTCGCGTCGAGCAACTCCTCGATTTTGATCCGGACGCGTTTGCGCAACTGATTGAACTTCTTCGTCCAGAAGCGATCGTTGTAGACGACTTTGATCGCGTCGGTTTTCAGGCTCAGCTCCTTGAGACGCTCGAGCTTTTTCATCGCAAAAACATTCGAATTTTCTTCGCCACGGCGAACGATCCTGAGCGGCTCGAACCGGCACTCGTGCGCCCGGGGCGCTTTGATCAAATCGAGGAATTCGCGGCACTTGGCGAAGATGCGGTCCGAAATGCGCTCCGCCTTGCTGG
>JAAFHJ010000033.1 GCA_013298325.1 Myxococcales bacterium
TGCGCGCGTTGGCCCCTCCCGGATCGCCGACGAAGATCTTCGTGCCGCTCGGCAACGCCGCCTTCCTCGCCGAGCAAGGCATCGCCGCAACCGATCTCGATTGGGCGACGGGACCAGAGAGCTGCGCGTCGGTTGGCGGCCTGTCCGTCTGCGCCGTCCCCGCCCAGCACCACGCAACGCGGAGTTTGACCGACGAAAACCGCTCCCTCTGGAGCGGCTGGTACCTCCGATGGGGCGGCTCGGCGGAGTCTGTGTATTTTGCAGGCGATACCGGCTTTGGGCCCCATTTTTACGGCATCCGCGAACAGTTCGGGAGCCCTTGCGTCGCCCTTTTGCCGATTGGGGCCTACCTGCCTCGCCCGTTTATGCGGATCCACCACATGGACCCAAAGGAGGCGGTCGTCGCGTTTGACGTCCTCGGCGCGAAGCACGGCGTCCCCATGCATTTCGGGACCTTCGACCTCTCCGATGAAGGCGTAGACGACCCGATCCGCGAGCTCGAAGCGTCACGCACGAAGGGGGGCGTCCGCGATTTTCTCTTTCCCGGTTTCGGCCACGGGCGCACCTTCCGCTGCGCCGACTGAATCGCCCAAGAGATCGGCGAGGATCGGCGCCACGATCGAAGCGACTGCCGTCGGGACCGTCACGCCGGCGACGACCGGCGCGACTTCCCTCGGGAACGCCTTCAGGAGCCAGCCGATCGTGCGGAAGGCGAGGGCGGCATGGCGCGCTTCGTCGCGGGACAGATCGGTGTAAAATGCAGTGAGTTCCTCGGTCGCCGCCCCGGAAGACGGCGCGGATTTCACGGCAAAGGCGCGTTCGAGGAGGCGAATTGCCGCCTCGGTTTCGCCGAAGCACCCGCCGCGAAGCACCGAGCGCGCGAGATCGGCGGCAAGGGTATCGGGCGAGGAAAATGGCGCGGTTGCGGCGGGGAAGAGGCCCGGTTCTCGCGGGCTACCGGCAGCGCGAGCGAGGGCGAAGGCGAGTTCGGCGTGGCGAATCTCGTCGGCGAGCGCCTCCTGGGTCTCTCGCAGCAATTCGGGCGGTGCTCCGAGGGCGATCAATTCGACGATCGTCCGCGCGAAGGCCCCAATGCTCGCATGCTCTTCGGCCGCCGCACGCCCGGCCGCCGCGCCGAGGTCGTCATCCGGCGAGACCGACGAAAACGTATAGCGCCGACTCCATCCCCCGGAAATAGAACGAAGATCGGCCGTTTGTGGAACGTCGTCGACGTAGAGCGGGCGCCCTTCCATGCATTGTGATTCCTCGTCGCATTCGAGGCCATTTGCGCCCGGCATGCATTTCATGCCGCCGGTGCAATCCCGGTCCGACTTGCAGGAATCCTTGTCGGAACCGCAGACAAACGTCGCGGCGGTCGAGCAACCGACGTCACGAACGACGAGGAGACATTCCCCGGTCAAATGGGGATTCGCCGGCCCCGGCGCGCAGTCGGCGTCGGTGTGGCAGCCGGCGTTCATGCAGGCGCCTCGCCCTTCTTGGTCGACGCTTCCGTAGTGAAACGCGGCGCGCTCGTCGGTGCTGCAGTTGCAAATTTGGTTGGCTCCACAGTCGCTGTCGGCGGCGCAAGTACTCGTACACGCGCAATAACTTTCCCCAAAAGCGCGACATGCCGTTCCAGGCGCGGTGCACTCTGCATCGGAATGGCACCCCGTTGCTTGTGGCCCGCAGCGGGGGTCGGGGCTGTCGCTGCAGCTCTCCCCTTCCGGTCGGTGGCGTCGCCCGTCCGCTTCCAGGGCGAGGAGCACCTTTTTCCGCGGCGGCGGCTCGGTTCCGTGCACGTTTGTTGCCGTCGGCGCAATCCGGACGGCGAACGGCTCAGGGGCTTTCGTCGTCGGTGTGGCCGTCTCGGCGGCATGGCAGGCGGAGACGCCGAGCGCGCTCAGAATCCACGATTGAACCAGACGCACCGAAGCGGCCCGTCGCGACGAAGGGATCATCGGCTCACGCTGCCAGAAATTCGCCCACGAGAGGGAGGACGAGTGCACGAAGCACCGAAGATGCCCTCGTCTGTGATGCCGGGGAGCCCTCGGAGCCGGCAACCAGCCCGAGTTCTTCACGGACAATGCCAGCAACTACCCCTGGTTCTCGCGCATGGAGCCAGCGGAGCGTCTTCCAGGCGAGGGCGGCGTGGCGCGCTTCGTCGTCGGCGATTTCTCTGTAAAATGCACGTAACTCGGCCCCTCGCGCCTCTTGGGCACGGGTTGCCGCGTCGACCGCGGCGTGGGTTTCGCCGAGGCATCCGCCACGAAAAACGCTGCGTGCGAGCGATCCGACGAGCGCCTCCGGGGCGGCGAATGCGGTGAGTGCCTCCGGGAACGGGCCCGGTTCGACGTGGGCCCCCGCCGCGCGTGCGAGCGCAAAACAGAGCCGCGCATGGCGGATCTCGTCGGCGAGGGCCGCCTGTGTCTCGCTAATGAGCGCCGGAGGAGCGCCAAGTGCAAGCAATTCCACAAGAGTTCGCGCAAACGCCGCGATGCTCGCGTGCTCGTCGAGCGCGTCACGCACCGCCGTCTCGGCGAAGGCCGCGCGGGCCTCGGCGGAGAGGTCGCCGAGGTCGAAATTCCACCCTTCGGCGGTCCAGCGGTCGCCGTCGCGGATCGCCGCCGTTTGCGGGCGGTCGTCGACGTACAGGGGGCGCCCCTTCATGCACGAGTTGTGGCCGCAATGGAGGCCGCCGCGGAAGGTGTCGCCAAGACAGACGTCGGGATCTGTGCAATCTGCATCTTTGTGACAGGTGTCTTGGGTCGTTCGGCAGGCAAATCCCGGGGTCGTGTCGCTTCCGCAGCCGGAAATGACTCGAACGAGCGCGCATTCGGGGACGGCAGCGGCGGTCGGGATCGTCGCGCACTCGCTATCGTTTCGGCAGCGGGCGGGGACGCAGGCGCCGCGACCATCCTCGGCACAATGGCAGGCGCTGCTGGCGTCACAATCGCCATCGGTGGCGCAACGATGCCCGCGGCTCTCGCCGCGTTCGACGGTGAAAGCGGCGCATGTTTCGCCACTTACGCGATGCCCGGTCCCGACGCCGTCGCTCACGAAGCCGACCTGCGCGCGGGGTGGCGGCTCGGGGGAGGCGCTTTGGGCGGAGGCGACGACGAGCGTCGTTGCCGCTTGGGGCGCGCTCGACGATGCCGCCTCGGGACTCCCGGCCCGGCAGGCGCTCAGGCCGAGGGCGGCAAAAAGGACGCTACGAACCTGCGCGATCGGCGGCGACGTCATAACGCTTCAGAATACCGCGCTCTTCCACCGCTGCCGAGCGCTTCCCGGCGATCGCTGCCAACAGCGGCTCGACAAGAGCGCTGCGAAGGGGAGCGTCGGGTTGGGCTGCGAGCGTCTTGGCGATCGTCGCCGGGACCCCGGGAACGTCCCACAGCCAGTCGAGGGTGCGCCAGGCGAGGGCGGCATGGGAGGTCTCTTCGGCGGCGAGTTCTTCATAGAACGCGCGTAGATCGGGGAGGGGAGTCGCATCTGCATCTGCCTGGGCGGCGAGCGCGGCGGCCGCTTCACCGAGGCATCCCCCGAGGAAAACCGAAGAAGCGAGGTTGTTTGGAAGGTCGTCGGCCGAGACAAACGGCGCGACCGCGGCTGGGAAACGCCCAGGCTCGACGGCGACCGTCGCGTCGGCCGTCACCGCAAGGGCGAAGGTGTCTTGCGCGTGCCGGATCTCCTCACCAAGCGCCTTTTGGGTCGCAAAGAGAAGGTCTGGGGGCGCTCCTAAAGCCATCAATTCCGCGATGGTACGCGCAAAGGCGGCGATGCTTGCGTGCTCGTCGAGGGCCGCCCTCCGCGCCTTCTCCGCGAGCGCCCGGCGATCGGCCTCGGGCAGCGCGCGAAGATCGAAGCGACGGGCGCCGTTCCAACCAGCGCCCTCGCGAAGCTCGGCCACCTGGGGGACCGCTTCTACATAGAGAGGGCGCCCACGCACGCAATGGTGGATGCGCGCGCAGTGGAACCCGCCCTTTTCGTCGCCGAGGCATCGAAGCCCGTTTTCGCAGTCGCCGTCGGCGACGCATGTGTCGTTCGCGGTACGGCAAACGAAGGCCTGGCGTGTGTAGCAGCCACCAGAAATAGACGCAAATGCGCAAACATGCGCGCCTCCCTTCCCCACTTCGCAGTCGTCGTCGCTGCGGCAACTGGCCGCCATGCAGCGTCCTGTCCCATCCGCCTCGCAGTGGCAGGCCTCGTCGGCGGGGCAGTCGTCATCGGTGGAGCAGAGACCTCGGCGCATCTCACACGCTTCCGAACCGTCATCATCTTCGCGGCAGCCGGGCCCCGGAAGCGGGCTGCATCGCTCGCCGTGCACGCGATGGGATCCAAGCAGATCCGAAACGAATCCGGGGGTATCCGTGCGATGGGGTGGTTCGGCGGCGAGCGTCGCGGAGGCGCTTGGTCGCGAAATACTCACCGCAAGAACGGGGACTTCCGCAGTCCTTTCGGTGGTTTGCACGCCAGCGCTCCTACAGGCGCTTACGCCGATCGCAGCAAAGAGCGTCGTTCGGAGGAGCGCGAGCGTCTCAGGGCGGTGCATCAAGGCCGATCATCGCCCCGATCGGCCCGATCCGGCCCAAAAAACGGCCTGCGAGAGGCCAAGATCGATCGGACCCAGCGTTTTTCCGATCGCCGATCCCGCAGCGTCCATGCGGCGCGGTAAAAATCGACCTATCCGATCGAACATCCTGCCTCTTTCCCCTTGATAAAATCTCCCCCGCGAGTACTTTCCGCGCTCCCGAAGCCCCTTCGGGCAGGTTTCTAAGCCTGATTTTCTAACGGTCTCGGCGGCCGTAACGGCCTGACGAACGAATCCCTTCGAGTCAGGTACGACGGCGCCAACGTCCACACAGCAAGGGTCATCATGGTCAGCAAGGCGATCGCCCGCTTCGCGCGCATCAGCCCGCGCAAAGCCACTGTAGTCGTGAACTTGGTCCGCGGCCGTCAGGCCGGGGAAGCTCTCCAGCTCCTCGAGTTCACCAACAAGGCTGGCGCACCGGTGTTGAAGAAGGTTGTTGAGAGTGCGGTCGCAAATGCGAAGAACCTCGACCCGGCTCTCGATCTCGACAAGCTCTTCGTCGAGACAGCCTTCGTAGACAAGGCCCCGAACAAGCACATGCGACGCTGGCGCCCACGCGCCATGGGTCGTGCGACGCAAGTTCAAAAGGGGATGAGCCACATCACCGTGATCCTCGGGACGCGCTGAAAGAGAAATACGATGGGACAGAAAGTTCATCCCTACGGCTTCCGCCTGGGCGTCATCAAGACCTGGAACTCGAAATGGTTCGAGGACAAGAACTACGCGAAGTGGCTCCACGAAGACATCCGCATCAAGCGGGCCGTCAAGGAGTACCTCATGAACGCGAGCATCGCGTCGATTGAGGTCGAGCGCGCCGCGAACAAAGCCAAGGTTGTCGTCTACACCGGTCGTCCCGGTATGGTCATCGGCAAAGGCGGCAAGGGGATTGAAATCCTCAAGACCGGCAACGTCGGTACCGCCGCAAAGGGCGAGACCGTCTTCCCGGGCGTCCAGTCCTACACGGACAATGAAGTCTTCATCGACGTTCAGGAAGTCCGCCGCGTCGAGACCTCCGCGCAGCTCGTTGCCGAAAACGTCGCCACCCAGCTCGAGCGCCGCGTGGCGTTCCGCCGGGCGATGAAGAAGGCGGTCGCCACCGCGATCAAGACGGGCGCCAAGGGTATCCGTCTCCGTTGCTCGGGTCGCCTCGGCGGCGCAGAAATGAGCCGCGTCGAGACCTACCGCGAAGGTCGCGTCCCCCTCCACACGCTCCGTGCGGACATCGAGTTCGGCATGGCCGAAGCACGTACCAAGTACGGCATCATCGGCGTCAAGTGCTGGGTCTTCAAAGGCGAGGTTCTTCCGCGCCGTAACCGCCGCCCGCAGGCCGGCTGAGATAACGGAGAACTCCGATGCTTTCCCCGAAGCGTACCAAGTTCCGCAAAATGCAGAAGGGCAACAACCGCGGTATTGCCTACCGTGGTTCAGATGTCGCGTTCGGTGACTTCGGCATGCAAGCCGTTGAGCCGGGCCGCATCACTGCCCGCCAGATCGAAGCCGCACGTATGGCGATTACCCGCCACGTGAAGCGCGTCGGTAAACTCTGGATTCGCGTCTTCCCGCACCGCCCGGTGACGAAGAAGCCGCTCGAAGTCCGAATGGGTGGAGGCAAGGGCTCTGTTGAGCTCTGGGCCGCCGAGATCCAGCCGGGTCGCGTGATGTACGAAATCTCCGGGGTTGACGAAGTCACCGCCCGCGAAGCGTTCCGCCTCGCCGGTCACAAGCTCCCCGTCGGTTACAAGTTTCTCGCTCGTGGAGTGGTGCAATGAAAGCCAGTGAACTCAACGCCAAGAGCGTCGAAGAGCTGAAGGCTCTCGAAGGCGACCTTCGCAAGCAGCTGTTTCAAAACCGCTTCGCGAACTACACGAACCGGCTCGATTCCACCGCGAAGATCCCGGCCACGCGCAAAGATATCGCGCGCGTCCTCACGGCTCTCCGGCAGAAGGAAATTCTCGCCGCAACCAAGAGCGAGGGTAAGTGATCATGAGCGAGCAGACCCAGAACGAGCGCGGTTTTCGCCGCACCATGAGCGGCAAAGTCGTCTCGGACAAGATGGACAAGACGGTTGTCGTCGAAGTCGTCTCCCGCACCCGCGATGCCCTCTACGGCAAGTACGTTCGTACCCGGAAGCGCTTCAAGGCGCACGACGAGACGAATCAGTACAAGACCGGTGACGACGTCGAGATCACCGAAGCGGCACCGATGTCGCGCCACAAGCGCTTCGTCGTGACCAAGCTGGTCAAGAAGTTCATCCAGGAGTGAGGCTGCCATGATTCAGATGCAAACCACGCTGGAAGTTGCAGACAACTCCGGCGCGAAGAAGGTTCAGTGCATCAAGGTGCTCGGCGGCTCACGTCGTCGGTACGCCTCCGTCGGTGACGTCATTGTCGTCTCGATCAAGGAAGCGATCTCGGGCACCAAGGTGAAGAAGGGCGACACCGCGAAGGCGGTTGTGGTCCGTACCACGCGGGAAATCTCGCGTCCCGACGGCAGCTACATCAAGTTCGACGAGAACAGCGCCGTCCTCATCAACGCGCAGCTCGAGCCGATCGGGACCCGTATCTTTGGACCGGTCGCCCGCGAACTCCGCGCGAAGAAGTTCATGAAGATCATCTCTCTCGCGCCCGAGGTGCTGTGATGGCTGCGCGTATTCTCCAGGGCGACACCGTTGTCGTCATCAGCGGCAAAGACAAGGGCAAGACCGGCAAGGTCACCCGCGTCATCGCAGACTCCGACAAGGTCATCGTCGAAGGCATCAATGTGGCCAAGCGCCACACGAAGCCGAGCCCGCGCAACGAGCAGGGCGGCATCCTCGACAAAGAAATGCCGCTCCATGCGTGCAAGGTGATGCCGGTCGACCCGAAAACGGGTAAGGGGACGCGCGTCTCTTTCAAGACCGACGACAACGGCAAGAAGGTTCGCGTCGCCAAGAGCGGCGAGGCCCTTCCGAACGCCGCAGCCGCCAAGAAGGCAAAGGCGGAGGGCTGAGGATCATGGCCACGACCAAGAAAAAGGGCGATAAAGCCCAGGCCGTTGCAGACGGCGCCATCGCGAAGGGGACGTCCAACACGACGGCCATCGCACCCCGACTGCGCGACAAGTACAAGGCGGACGTTGTTCCGGCTCTTGTCAAGCAGTTCGACTACAAGAATCCGATGGAGGTTCCGCGCCTTCAGAAGATCGTGGTCAACATGGGTCTCGGCGCTGCCGTGCAGAACCCGAAGATCATCGACGCAGCGGTTATCGAACTCGGCGCCATCACCGGACAAAAGCCGGTTGTGACCCGCGCTCGTAAAGCGATTGCAGCCTTCAAGCTCCGCGCGGGTCTCCCGATCGGTGCCGTGGTGACTCTCCGCGCAGAGCGCATGTGGGAGTTCCTTGACCGCCTCGCGAACCTTGCTCTCCCCCGTACCCGCGACTTCCGCGGTATCTCGCGGAAGGCGTTCGACGGCAAGGGGAACTACACGCTCGGCCTCAAAGAGCAGATCATCTTCCCCGAAATCAATTACGACCGCATCGACGTGATCAAGGGGATGAACATCTCCTTCGTCACGACGGCCCGGACGGACGAAGAAGCGCGCGCGCTCCTGCAGCACCTCGGCATGCCCTTCCGGGCAGCCTGACGGGCACCGTCATTCAATCGCGTTCGACCGCATAAGGCGAGGAATTCAAAATGGCGCGTGCCAGTCAATTTGTGAAACTCAACAGCGTACCGAAATTTGCGGTACGCGCGAAGAACCGGTGCAAGCGCTGCGGGCGCGCCCACGCGTATTACCGCAAATTCGAGCTTTGCCGTATCTGTCTCCGGGAGCTCGCGCTCCGGGGTGAGATCCCCGGCGTGATCAAGGCCAGCTGGTGAAGCCATGATGACCGATCCGATTGCAGACATGCTCACGCGCATCCGTAACGGTGCGCTTGCCCGCCACGACCGCGTGGAAATGCCCTACTCTGTTCTCAAGGAGCGCATCGCCGTTGTCCTTAAGGCGGAAGGCTTTATCGACGATGTGCGCTCTAGCGCACCGTCCGCCGAAGGTGCGCGTACGCTCACCCTCGTGCTCCGCTACGGCAAGGAACGCCAGAGTGCCATCGATGGCCTCCGTCGTGTTTCCACGCCCGGGCGCCGCGTCTACGTCCGCCACGACCGCATCCCGCGGGTTCGTTCGGGCTTGGGCATCTCGATCCTCTCGACCAGCCGTGGTGTCATGACCGACACCCAGGCGCGTGAGCAGCGCGTCGGTGGCGAGCTCCTCTGTGAGGTGTGGTGATGGCTACGGAAACCCTCCAAATCCGGCAGTCCCGCGTCGGGAAGCGCCCGGTCGCTCTTCCGAAGGGCGTCTCCATCACCGTCGGTGACGGGCAGATCAAGGTTCAGGGGCCGAAGGGCCAGCTGGCCAAGAAGCTCCCGCCGAACGTTGACGTCAAGATTGAAGGAGCGACGGTCTCCGTCCTTCCGACGATCTCCGGCCGCGACGGCGCTCGCTTTCAGGGGCTCGTCCGTGCACTCGTCAATACGATGGTGCTCGGCGCCTCTGAAGGCTACACGAAGACGCTTGAACTCCACGGGACCGGCTATCGCGCCGAGCTCAAGGGAGCCGTCTTGAACCTCGCCCTCGGCCTTTCGCACCCTGTGAACTTCCCGGTTCCGGCGAGCATCACGGTGCAGATCCCCGCCGACTCGAAGGGGACGATCATCGTTCTCACGGGCCCCGACAAGGAAGTCATGGGCCAGACCGCGGCAACGATCCGCGGGTTCCGTCCCCCGAGCCCCTACGGTGGCAAGGGAGTGCGGTATCGCGGAGAGAAGATCCGCGAAAAGGCGGGCAAGGCCGCCGGCGGTAAGGGCGGAAAGAAGTGAAGGAGTCCTGAGTCATGGCTATGCGAATCGTCGGGCGCGAGCGCCGCAAACTGCGCATCCGCCGCAAGATCTCCGGTACTTCGGAGCGTCCGCGGCTCACCGTTTTCCGCAGCACCAAGCACATCTACGCCCAGGTCGTGGACGACGCCGCCGGTGCAACCGTCGCTCACGTCTCCACGCTGTCGCGTGACGTCCGCGGCGAAATCGGCGAAGCGACCAAGACCGACGCGGCCAAAAAGGTCGGTTCGGCGGTCGCCAAGGCCCTTATTGCTAAGGGCATCGACAAGGTCGTCTTTGACCGCAACGGGTACCTCTATCACGGCCGCATTCAGGCGCTTGCTGACGCGGCGCGTGAAGCGGGCCTCAAGTTCTGACGGAAGCGAGACGAGCCAATGGCATTCGAAGTCGACGAGGAAAAGCTCAAGGAGCGGATCATCCACATCAACCGCGTCGCGAAGGTCGTCAAGGGCGGCCGTCGCTTCTCGTTCGCGGCCCTCGTGGTCGTGGGCGACGAGTCGGGTCACGTGGGGGTCGGCCTCGGTAAGGCAAACGAAGTCCCCGAAGCGATCCGCAAGGGGAACGATCAGGCCCGCAAGAACATGTTCAAGGTGCCGCTTTCGGGCGTCACTATCCCCCACGAAGCCCATGGGATCTTCGGGGCAGGCAGCGTGTTCCTCAAGCCCGCTTCCCCCGGTACCGGCGTTATCGCCGGTGGCGCGGTTCGCGCGGTGCTCGAGAGCGCTGGCATTCAGGACATCCTGTCGAAGAGCCTGAACACTTCGAATCCGCACAACGTCGTCAAGGCGACTCTTGCCGCCCTTCGGCAGCTCAAGAGCCTCGAGATGATCGCGACGAAGCGCGGTAAGCAGGCTTCGGATCTGAAAGACTACCAGGACAAGTCCAGCGGTGGCCGCAAGATCAAGGCTAAGGCTGCGACGGAGGCGCGTGCGCAATGAAGGCGAATTTGAAGGTGGTTCAGCACCGTAGCGTGATCGGTCAGACGTTCTTGATGCGTGAGCGCATCAAGGGTCTCGGGCTGAACGGCCCCGGTAGCGAAGTGGTTGTGGCGAACACCCCGGCTTTCCGTGGCGCCATCAAGAAGGTCCTGCACCTCGTCACTGTCGAGGAAGTCTGAGTCATGGCCAACACGCTTAGCAATCTCGTCAAGCCGGCTGGCGCGACGAAAGAGAAGACCCGGGTCGGTCGCGGTCCGGGTTCCGGACTCGGCAAGACTTCTGGCCGTGGCCAGAAGGGTCAGTACGCGCGGTCGCGCGGCTTCAAGCCCCACTTCGAAGGCGGTCAGACGCCCCTGCATCGCCGTATGCCGAAGCGCGGTTTCAAGAATCCTTTCCCCACGAAGGTGGCGGAAATTAACGTTGGAGCCCTCGAGCAATTCGAAGCGGGCACCAAGGTGAATGAAACGGTCCTTCGTGAGGCTGGCCTCGTGAAGGGATACTGCGACAAGATCAAGATCCTCGGAAACGGCGAGCTCACCAAGAAGCTTACCGTTGAAGCGGAATCTTTCTCCAAGTCTGCAGCGGAAAAGATCGCGAAGGCCGGCGGTACGGTTTCCGTCCTCGGCGGCGAAGAAGCGAACTGACTTCGATGTCGGCCTTCGCCGGATTCGCGAACATTGCCAAAGTGCCGGAGCTGCGTAAGCGGCTCCTGTTCACTATTGGGCTGCTCGCGGTCTACCGGATCGGTGTCTTCATCACCATCCCGGGAGTCGATCGCGCTGCGCTCCACGCGAGCATGGCGACCACGGCCGGCGGTCTCGGCGGGCTTCTGAACATGTTCAGCGGCGGAGCGCGCGGAAACGCATCTGTCTTCACCCTGGGCATCATGCCGTACATCACTGCAAGCATTGCTATGCAGCTGTTGGGTATGGTCTTCAAGCCGCTCGAAGAGATGCGGAAAGAAGGCGAGCAGGGGCAGCGAAAGCTGAACCAGTACATGCGCTACGCCACCGTTGGCATAGCGCTTGTTCAGGGGCTCTTCGAAGCGAACCGCCTTCAGCAGGCGTCGAGTAACGAACTCGGAGACGTTGTCCTCCACGGCGGTCCGGCCTTTGTTGCCATGACTGCTCTGTCGTTCACGACCGGCACGATACTCCTAATGTGGCTCGGCGAGCAGATCACTGAGCGCGGGATTGGGAACGGCACGTCGCTTCTGATTTTTGCGGGCATCGTCGACGGTATCCCCGGCGGCGTTGCGGGCTACGTCCAAGCGAATCTCGGCAGTCTTCAGCCTCTGAATCTCGCAGCGGTTCTTGCTGTCATCCTCGGAACGGTCGCTGTGATCGTCTTCTTCGAGCGTGGTCAGCGGCGGATTCCGATCTACTACGCGCGCCGCATTGTCGGTCGACGTGTGTATGGCGGACAAACAGCCCACCTCCCGTTGAAGGTGAATACCGCCGGAACAATCGGTCCTATCTTCGCGTCCTCGCTCCTTGCGCTCCCGCAGAGCCTCGCGAGCTACAAGATTCCCGGAATGGCTGATCTTGCTAACGCGATGACGCGTGGCGACTGGCTCTCCAACGTTTTCTACATCAGCCTCATCATCTTTTTTTGCTTGTTCTACACTGCAGCGACCTTCCCGGCCGTTGACCTTGCGGACAATCTCAAAAAGCAGCAGGCCTTCATCCCCAGCGTTCGTCAAGGAAAGGCGACTGCGGAGTACATCGATCGCGTGCTAACGCGAATCACCCTTGGCGGTGCGATTTATGTCGCCGCCGTATGTGTGGTTCCGACGTTTCTCGCTGAAGCGCTCCGCATTCCGTTCCGCTGGGGAGGTACCTCGATCATGATCGTTGTCGGCGTTGCGCTCGATACGGTCGCACAGATTGAATCCCATCTCTTGACCCGGAACTACGAAGGTCTTTCCGGCGGCGGCCGCGCCACCCGCGTCCGCGGGCGGAGGGACGCATGAGGATTGTGTTCGTGGGACCTCCAGGCGCAGGCAAGGGGACCCAAGCAAAGATTATCTGCTCGAAGAACCACATCCCGCAGGTCTCGACCGGCGATATGCTTCGGGCGGCGAAGGCGAACGGTCTGCTTCCCGCGGATCTCGTCGCCCGGATGGATCAGGGGGGACTCGTACCCGACGAGGTCGTTATCGACCTGATCGGGCGAAGGACCTCCGAGGAAGACGCCGCCAATGGCTTCCTCCTCGACGGTTTCCCCCGCACTGTCCCGCAGGCAGAGGCGCTTTCCGAACTCTTGGAGAAGCGCGGAACCAAGCTGGACGTCGTCCTTGCCCTTGATGTTCCCGAAGAATTGCTCGTCGAACGAGCGATCTTTCGAAGGACCGATAAACGGACTGGACAGGTCTATCATTTGAAGTATAACCCGCCGCCTTCCGACGCCGAACTCGAGCATCGGAAGGACGACCAGGAAGACGTGGTTCGCAATCGCGTTCGCGTCTACCAGGCCATGACGAGTGCACTCCTTCCGTTTTATGCGGAGCGGGGCCTCCTGGTCCAGGTCGACGGCGTAGGCAGTGTCGACGAAGTCACCCACCGGGTGCTCGCGGCCCTCGAAAAGGTCTGAACAGCGTGTCTTCGGTTCAAGAACAAGGGTGTGGTCGATGAGTGAGCGTCGGGCGCCCAAAGAGCCTAAAGGCGACAAGCTGGAGTTCGATGGCGTCGTCCAGGAAGCTCTGCCGAACGCCATGTTCAAGGTCAAATGCGACAACGGATTGGGGGTTCTAGCCACCATCAGCGGTCGTATGCGGCAGTTCTACATCCGCATCCTTCCCGGGGACCGTGTCACCGTCGAAGTGAGCCCTTACGACCCCAGCCGTGGGCGTATTACCTACCGCCACAAGTGAGAGTGTCATGAAGGTCCGTCCCTCCGTGAAAAAGATTTGCGACAAGTGCAAGGTTGTCCGCCGCAAGGGCGTCGTTCGCATCATTTGCGATAACCCGCGGCACAAGCAGCGCCAGGGCTGAGCCCATAGCCGTCCACGCGCAAGGAAGAAAGTAACCGCATCATGGCTCGTATCGCTGGCGTCGACCTCCCCAAGGACAAGCAGCTCGCCTTCTCGCTCCCGTACCTCTATGGTATCGGCCGCAAGACCGCGCTTGAGATCTGCGAAAAGGCCGGCATTTCGCCGTCCAAGAAGACCGCAGAGCTCACTGAGCTCGAGGTCCGTAAGATTCGTGAGATTCTCGAAGCGGAATACAAGGTCGAAGGCGACCTCCGCCGCGAGGTCCAGATGAACATCAAGCGCCTCATGGACCTCGGCTGCTACCGTGGCCTCCGCCACCGTCGCGGCCTCCCGGTCAACGGGCAGCGGACCCACACCAATGCACGTACCCGCAAGGGTCCGCGCAAGGGGACCGTGTCCCGCGGTGGTTCCAAGGTGACGAAGTGATCTCGACTGTCAGCTCGAAGGATTTGGAGTAACGCATGGCTACCGCGAAGACCGCTGCCGCTAAGGGCAAGGTGACGAAGAAGAAGGTGAAGAAGAACGTTGGAACGGGCATCGCCCACATCCAATCGACGTTCAACAACACCGTGGTCACCATCACCGACGTGAACGGCAACGCGATTGCGTGGTCGAGCGCTGGTGCACGTGGCTTCAAAGGCTCGCGCAAGAGCACGCCGTTCGCGGCGCAGCTCGCGGCCGAAGAAGCCGGACGTCGTGCGATGGAGCACGGTATGCGCTCCGTGGCCGTGTTCGTCAAAGGCCCCGGCGCCGGTCGCGAGAGCGCCCTCCGTGCCCTCCAGACCGTCGGCTTCAAGGTCACCTTGATCCGTGACGTTACGCCGGTCCCGCACAACGGCTGCCGCCCCCCGAAGCGCCGCCGCGTGTGACCCCTCTTTGGTGACGAGAGTCACCGAAGGAAATTGAAGAGCGAGAGTCTGGTTTCCAGGCTCTCGCTTTTTCGCATGAATCGAATGGAACTCTCGGTCTCCTGCGTGACGCTCCTCGTCCCCAACGTGGCTGCCGCGGCGCGTTTCTACGCGGCGCTAGGCTTTTCCGTGCGTGAACGCGGATCGGTCGCCTACCTCGGTAGTGCCAGCACCCCCGCCATCGCCCTCGCCACCTTGGAGACGCTCGCCGCGCTCGGCCTCCCGGACGCCCCCGGCTCCGCCATCCTCTCCTGCAATCTCGTCAATGCCGCCGCCGTCGACGCGCTCGTGGAACGCGCCGTCGCGCTCGGCGGGTCTGCGCTCGCCGCGCCCCGGGAGGTCTCCTACGGAATTGCCGCGTGGGTCCAAGATCCCTTCGGACACCGCTGGGAATTCGTGTGGAACCCGGCGAAAAACCCGGTCGGAGCTACTCCTCCATCCGTTCAATGACCGGCATACCGCAGACGCGGATCACCTGGTTTGCGGGGAACGCCTTGGCCACTTCGTCACGTTTCCCTTCGAATTCTTTCGGGAAAGCCACGATGACCTTCTCAGTGCCGTCGTCAAAGCCTGTTCCGACGACGACACGCGGCTCGGCGATCGTCGCGCGAACCCGTTTCGCTTCGACGCCAGCGATCGCCAAGTAACCGCGTGCGCAGCCTTTTCCGGCCCCCGCAGGATGGCTACGAAGTACCGTCTTTGCTCGGTCGGCGATTGCGTCATCGATGGAAAGGCTGCTGGGGACGCCGCGAGCGGAGCCCGACTCGCCACCGGTCCGCAAGATCGCGCCATCTTCGTGGCCGTACCGGCGTACCAAAAGCCACACGTCGTCTTCGGCCTTTGCGACGATTCGAACGGGCACGAAATTGCCCCCTTCGACCTTTGTATTTTCACGTAGAAGTGCAGTGTCTTCCTCGTACACAGCGAGCCCACCTCGTATGCGATCCCTGAGATCCGGCAGGCGCTCACTCGTCGGCGGGCCCGATTTGCGTAGCGTGATCAAACGCCCTTCTTCCTTTGTCGCTGTCGTGGTCACGCGAACACCGATGAAGCGCGTACCGGAGGGGGCGAGCGCCAAGGAGAACGCTTCGACGTGGTCGAGGGGGGCTTCGATTTCTTTAAAGGTTCCGCTCGGATCCCAGTGAAGGAGCACCGACTTCAGCGTTTTCGGTTCCGGCCGAAGCGGCGCGAGCAACACATCGAGCCCTCCGTCCGCGGTCGCCACGGCATCGACGATGCGTACCTTTTCGTAAACAGCGGGCAAATCGACGCGCTTCTGCCCCTCGCTCGTCATCCGAAGGAAAGCAGCGCCCCCCTCCCCGGGCCATGCATCAAGGGCGCTCCAATCCATGCAGTTTGCACCGATTGCGAAGAGCGCCTCGTTGCGCGCGAGGAGCCGCGTCGGACAGAAATCGTTCGGAATCTTCGGCAACGCAGCGACGCCTGCGAGCACATCGAGGCGCACCGAGCCCTTCTTTGGAAGCAGGTCCTGCGTCGGTTCACTTCGCAACCCGACGGTCACTGCGTTGGCGCCCATCTTCCACGTCGCGATGGAGCTGTAGAGCGCCCCCAGCATCGCCGGGCGTGCCGCTTTCCCCGCAGATGTCGTCGCGAATTCGTTCGTCAAAATCGTTCCGGAAGCGTCGCCCCCCCCTGGGGGCAAGGGCGTCATCCAGACCGAGGTTCCGTCGCCGACGACGGACGCATCGCGAAAATAATCGAGAGACATCGGACTCTTGCCCGTTAGAAGATCCTCCATAAGCGGGCCGACCGCGAGACGTTGCAGCGCGATCCCCCCTCCGCTCTCCCGCCCAAAGACCCCGCCGGCGGAAAACCAGACGCCGCCTGGCCCCTCCTCAAGCGCCGCAGACTCAAGGTACGGCGCGTGATCGGCTGGCTCTTCGATCCAAGCAACCACCGAAAATCGTGACGGAAGTTCGCTCCCGCCATCGGTCGGAAGGGCCGCCCCTCCGCCGCCATCGCCGGTCGAGAATCCTCCGAGGCCGCCATCGGTCGTCGATGCGCGGGGCGAGGTACCTCCGCAACGACTGCTGCAACCGGCAACGGTGGCGAGCATGGCAAGGGCGAGGGGAAGAAGGGCAGGGGCGTGACGGGCGGTCTTGTGCATCGATTTCTACGCGGGGGAACGAAACACTTGCCAAGCGGCGAAGCTCGGGTAAAAGGCGCGCTCCCTATTGGTCTTGGCCCATTTTCCGTGTCTCACGGGAACGGGTGCGAGGCCCCCGGGATGACGCGGATTCGGTAACGGTCCGTGTAAACCGGTTTTCTACAGAACTACTGAGAAAAAGGCACATTCGATGGCTCGTTATACCGGTCCGGTTTGTAAGCTCTGCCGCCGCGAAGGCATGAAGCTGTTCCTCAAGGGCGATCGCTGCGAAGGCGAAAAGTGCGCCTACACGCGCCGCCCCTACCCGCCGGGCCAGCACGGCCAGGCCCGCATCAAGCTCTCCGAGTACGCCGTCCGCCTCCGCGAGAAGCAGAAGGTCCGCCGCGTTTACGGCATCGTCGAGAAGCAGTTCCGCCGCTACTACTTCGAAGCGACGCGCCGCAAGGGCCGCACCGGCGAAGAGATGTTGAACCTCCTCGAGAGCCGCCTCGACAACGTCGTGTACCGCCTCGGGTTCTCGCAGACCCGCGCGGAAGCCCGCCAGGTTGTGAAGCACAATCACATCCTCGTGAACGGCAAGCGCCTCAACATCCCGTCGTACGTCTGCAAGAAGAACGACAAGATCGAGATCCGCGAAGAATCCCGCAAGATCCCGGGCATCACGCTCGCTCTCGCCGCCTTCGACAAGCGCGCCGCCATCTCCTGGGTTTCCCTGGACAAGGCGAACTTCGCCGGCACCTTCACCGGCACTTTCGCCCGCGAAGAGCTCAACGCCGTCTCCATCCGCGAAAACCTCATCGTCGAATATTACTCGCGCTGATTCTCGCCCCCGCCGGTCGCGCACGTCGCGATCGCGGGGATTTCGAGCATCGCGAAGTGCAGCCCTCGGTGTGCGCCGCCCTTTTGCCGGCAGACGCACAGCCACGAACACGGTCAGGCGACGGAACCGCTCGGCGAGCAGGTTCAAAGACGGTTCGAGATCGCCGCGTGAAACCCTGAAGAACGAAGGAAAATAGGATGAATATCGTCACCAAGAACTGGCGTGATCTGATCCGTCCCCGCGGTGTGCAGGTCGAGCTCGAAGAGCGCGACGGCAAGTTCCACTACGGCAAATTCACCTGCGAACCCCTCGAGCGCGGCTACGGCATCACCGTCGGCAACTCGCTCCGCCGGGTTCTCCTCTCGTCGCTCCAGGGTGCGGCGATCACCGCCATCAAGATCGATGGCGCCCTCCACGAGTTCACGTCGGTCGCGGACGTCGTCGAAGACGTCTCCGACATCATCCTGAACCTCAAGGAAGTCGTCCTCAAGGCTGCCCAGGCGAAGACCTACACGGTCCACATCAACAAGGAAGGGCCGGGGCCCGTTTACGCGAAGGACATCCAGCTCGTTGACGGGCTCGAGGTTCTCAACCCCGACCACCTCATCGCGACCCTCGATAAGAAGGGCCCGCTTGTGATGGAACTGACCGTGAACGTGGGGCGTGGCTACGTCCCCGCCGACAAGAACAAGACGGCGAACATGTCGCTCGGAACCATCCCGATCGACGCGCTCTTCTCGCCGGTCCGCAAGGTGAACTACACGGTCACCAACGCCCGCGTGGGTCAGGTCACCGACTACGACAAGCTCACCCTTGAAGTCTGGACGAACGGCGCTGTCGGCCCCGAGGACTCCGTCGCCTACGCGGCGAAGATCCTCAAGGAGCAGCTCACGATCTTCATCAACTTCGAGGAGACCGACGAGACCAACTACCCGACGGCGACCACGGAAGAAGAGCCGCTCAACGAGAACCTCTTCCGCTCCGTCGACGAGCTTGAGCTCTCCGTCCGCTCGGCGAACTGCCTCCAGAACGCGAACATTACCCTCATCGGCGAGCTGGTTCAGCGCACCGAGCAGGACATGCTCAAGACGAAGAACTTCGGCCGCAAGAGCCTCAAAGAGATCAAGGAAATCCTTGCTCAAATGGGTCTCTCCCTCGGCATGAAGATCGAGAACTGGCCGCAAATGGTCGAGCGCTGGAAGGCGCAGCAGTCGCAGAACTGAATCGAAAGACCCAAGAGTGGCGCCACCTTGCGCGCCCTCGGGTCCTTCGAATCACGAATTCACGGTTCGCCGGAGCCTCCTGTTTCCAGGGCGAATCCAAGTTTTGAATCTTTGCTGAGGATTTCGAGTCATGCGTCACAAGAACTCCGGTCGTAAGTTCGACCGCAACACCAGCCATCGCCTCGCGATGTTCAAGAACCTCACTGCGAACCTCGTCCTCCACGAGCGCATTGAGACGACGGAAGCCAAGGCCAAGGAACTTCGCCGCACCGCGGAGAAGCTCATCACCAAGGCGAAGCGCCTCGGTAAGGTCGCCTACACGCCCCAGGCCGAGCTCACGGATGCCCAAAAGGCCGACCGTCTCGCCGCCTCGCGCGCCGTCGCTTCCTACATCCCCCGCTTCGGCACCCGCACGGAAAAGGGCGGCGAGCTCAAGACCGTCGACCTCGTCGAGAAGCTCTTCCTCGACCTCGCCAAGCGCTTCGATGGCCGCCCCGGTGGCTACACGCGCATCATCAAGATCGGCCCCCGCCGCGGCGACAACGCCCCGATGGCGCTGATCGAGTTCGTCGGCGAG
>JAAFHJ010000329.1 GCA_013298325.1 Myxococcales bacterium
GATCGCCTTCTCGGGCAGGTCGAACTTCGGCATCTTCCCTTTGCCGTTCTTCAGAACCGCCACGATTTCCTCGTCCTTGATCTTGTCCTGCCATGCCGGGTCGCTCAGGTTCGTCGCTTGGACCATCGGTCCGGTGGGGCCGTCGCCGCGGCCGAGTTCGCCGTGGCAGGTGACGCATTGCTTGCTCCACGCAAGGTCGGCGAGGCGCGCCTCTTCGTCCCCTTTGCGTGCGCTGTTGGCCGGTCGACTTGCCGGGTCGACGACCTTCTGCCCCTGCGCTTCCCGCGCTTTTTCCTCGGCGCGATCGTGATCGGCGGCGTTCCACTCCAGCAAACCGGCCGCCGACGGGGCGCGATCGCACGCCACAAGCCCAGCGACGACGATGGCAACGAACAGCGCAGAGGTCGAATGGGAGGGCGGGGACGAGCGCATGGCGGGTCGATAGTCGACGGGCGCGGAAGTCTCAACGGCGATGACCGAGGAAAGCGAAACCCCGATGTCCACAGCGGAACATCGGGGGCGATTTCAGCAGCTTAGGGCTGAGTCGTTCACGGCGTGTAGTACCAGCGCGGCCCCTTGCAGAGCGCACTAGAGGTGGTGCAGAAACCGGCTGAATTCTTTGAAGAATAGCCGCGAAAGAGCTCCGCCTGGAGGGAGGCGTTGTTGTTGCAGACGTGGTACTCGCCGAGTGTTGAGTTCGCCGACTTCGCGACGGCCGCCATCGCCTCGTCGAGGGCCGACTTGAGGTCGTTCCCGGTGAATTTGCAGGTCGGAACGAGCTTCGTTGCCGCCTCGATGTCCTGAGCCTTCAGCGCATCGACGAGCCCCTTCACGCCGCCGGCGCAGGTGACGTCCCGTTCGATGATCGGAATGAGCTGCCCGAGGAGGTCGGCGGCAGGCCCCTTTTGGATCGTCGAAAGTCCGAGGAATTTCGAAGGGTCACACCCACATCCTTGATACTCCGCCAGAAGGGCCAGGAGCTCCGCTTTGGTCCCCTTGCGCGTCTCGGTCTTGACGACATCGAGGAGGTCGCGGCCGTTCTTGTCCTTTTCGCCCGGCTTCGAACCGTAATTCGCTTGGAAGCCGTAGCCGACTTGGGTCGTCCCGCAGGTGACGGAGAGGTCGGTCGTCGTGTGCGGCGGCCACATCGGCGTCGTTCGGCCGCCGAGGTCCTTGTACGCGTCTTTTTGCAGGGTTCGGTAGGTCGCCGTGCAGCTCGATTTGAGGTCGTCTTCCGTGGTTTCGTCGGAGGTCCCCTCGTCGGCGGCACACGCGACGAGCGCGGCAGCGAGCGGGGCGAGGGCGGCGATTCGGAAAAAGCGAGCGGCGAAGCGGACGTAGGGCATGGAACGTAAAGCTACCGAAATGGGCGGCAGATGGGTTTCTTTTTCCTCACCGGTTGCCTATGAATCGTCTTCGGCGTGGACCTCAACCGATGGGGCCGCGACCGGAGGTTCCATGTACACACCGACCGCAGCGGGCGCCGTCGCGCCGAAGAAGATCACGGTCCCCGAGCTCCGCAACCGCAAAGCCGCCCAAGGGCAGGCGCGGATCGCGATGATCACCGCCTACGATTTCACGATGGCGCGCCTCGTCGAAGAGGGGGGCGCCGAAATGGTCCTCGTGGGCGATTCGCTCGGGATGGTCGTTCAGGGGCAGGCGAACACGCTCCCCGTCACGATGGACGACATGGTCTACCACTGCCGCGCGGTCGCACGCGGACTTGCGCGTGCCCATCTCGTCGGCGATTTGCCGTTTCTTTCCTACCAAGCGTCCCCGGAAAAGGCCCTCGAGAGCGCCGGCCGCCTGATGAAGGAGGGGTTCTGCGAGAGCGTGAAGCTCGAGGGGGGCGCCGAGTACGCTCCCCACGTAAAGCTTCTTGTTCGTGCAGGAATTCCGGTTGTCGGCCACATCGGCCTCACCCCGCAAAGCGTCCACGCGCTCGGCGGTTTCAAGATGCAGGGGCGTGGCGACGAAGCAGGGAAGCGCCTCCTTGCCGATGCTCTCGCTCTCGAAGAGGCCGGTGCATTCTGCATCGTTCTTGAGGCGGTCCCGCCGGACGTCGCCGCCGCCATCACGGAAGCGCTCACGATTCCGACGGTCGGCATCGGCGCTGGCGTGCATTGCGACGGGCAGGTGCTTGTTTGCACCGACCTCCTCGGAATGGGGCGCGGTCATTCGCCGAAATTTGTTAAACATTTCGCGAACGTTGCCGACGTAGCCGTCGCCGCTTTCCAGAGCTACGTCGACGAAGTTCGCTCCGGCGCATTCCCCGCAGCCGAGCACGCCTTCAAGGCGAATCGCCCCGCCGCCCCGACGAGCGAGGTGCAGGGCGTCTCGGCGCCCGATTCCTCGAAGCGCTACGTCGCCTGATCGCGAATCGGCTCCGCGGCCGGCCTCAGGCGTAGTAGAGGAGCGACGTGCTTCTCGCGGCCGATGTGGGTGGAACGAACACGCGCTTTGCGCTCTTTTCCGAAGGCGGCACGCTCCGGCGTCGGTCCCAGGTTGCCAATGACGAGGTCGCGTCTTTTGATGCGGCCTTGTCTGCGTTTCTGGCGCAGGAAGCGGCCGACGCAGAGACGCTTGGAGCCGCGGCGATCGGAGTGGCGGCGCCGGTTGCCGGGCGGGTTGCGACGCTCACGAACCGCGCCTGGACCGTCGACGCCGATGCGATTGCACAACGGCTCGGCGCACCGGTGGTTCTGGCGAATGACTTGGAAATTCTTGCGGAAGGCGTCTTCGCGCCGACCGCTTTTCAAGCAAGTGCGCCGCCGCTCGTACTTCGGGATCGTCGGCGAACCGGCGTGCGCGGCGTGGTCGTCGCAACCGGAACCGGCCTCGGCGCAACCTTCGCTGCGAACCATACGGGCCTCCCGCCGGTCCTTTTCCCGTCCGAAGCCGGCCACGTCCTTGCGCCCGCCTTCGACGACCAGGCGGCGCACTTTCATAAGTTCCTTGCGAAGCGCCTCGATTTTCCTCTGATTACCGTTGAGCATGTCACCCGCGGACGCGCCCTCTCCGATGGGTATGCGTTCTTTGCGAAGCGCGAAGTCCCCACGGAACCTGCGGAAGATCCGAATCGCGCGGTGGTCCGCCGGGCGCTCGACGACGGCGACGAAGCGGCCCTCGCCGCGGTGCTCCTCTACGTCGATACCGTCGCGGTGGCGCTGCGCGATCTCGCTGTCCTCGGAATCGCCCGCTCCGGGGTCTATGTTGGCGGATCTATTGTAACTTCGCTCGCGCCACTCCTTGAGGCGGCCATCGAAGTGCGTTTTGACGAGCCCCATCCCATGGCGACGCTCCTCAGCGATGTTCCCGTGTTCCTGATCACCGACGGTGACGCCGCCCTTCGCGGTGCCGCTTCCATGGCATCCCGCCTCACGCTGCAAAATTCGAACTGAACCGCCCGACCATACTCTGACGCTAAGCGGGTCTTCGCCCGCCCTGTCCGACGCCACCCCCGAGAGAGCTCATGACCCGTACGTTCGATCAAACCGCGTTTGAAGCTGCCGTTACTACGATCAAGACGCTGTCGATGGATGGCGTTGAGAAAGCGAACAGTGGCCACCCCGGGACGCCGATGGGGCTCGCCGATATTGCCTTTGAGTTGTGGGCAAATCACCTTCGTCACGACCCGAAAGACCCGACGTGGATCGGTCGCGATCGCTTTGTCCTCTCGTGCGGACACGCGTCGATGCTCATCTACTCGCTGCTTCACCTCTTTGACTACGGTCTGAGCATTGAGGACCTCAAGAATTTCCGCCAGTGGGGTTCGAAGACGCCGGGGCATCCGGAGGTCTTCCACACGGCAGGTGTTGAAATTACTACCGGTCCGCTCGGCTCCGGCGTCTCCAGCGCCGTCGGCTTCGCCCTTGCCGAGAAGATGAAGGAGGCGCGCTTCGGAGCGCCCTTCGTCCATAATCATGTCTACGTCATTTGTTCCGATGGCGACGTGCAAGAGGGGATTTCTGCGGAAGCGGCAAGCCTTGCCGGGCACTGGGGGCTCGATAACCTGACGGTGATTTGGGACGACAATCGCATCACCATCGAGGGGACGACCGACCTCGCAACGAGCGAAGATGTCGGCGCACGCTACGAGGCGCAGGGGTGGTCTGTTGTGCGTATTGATGGGCACAATCGCGGCGAAATCGCCAAGGCGCTCGACAAGGCCAATCGTACGAAAGGCCGGCCGACGTTCGTCGTCGCGCGGACTCACATTGCAAACGGCGCCCCCCACGCCCACGACACCTCGGAAGCGCACGGCGCCCCGCTCGGGAAAGCGGAAATCGCTGCCACGAAGACGGCACTTGGTGTCGACCCGGCCCTCGATTTCTACGTCCCGGAAGTCGTTCGGACTGCCGTCGCCGCTCGCGTTGCCGAGCTCCATGGCGAGCGCCAGGCGTGGGATGCGAACTATGCGGTGTGGCGCGCCGGCGATGCCGCAAAAGCGGATGCTCTCGATTCGTTGCTTGGAAAAGTCGTTCCCGACGACCTTCTTACTCAATTGATTGAAGCGATTCCGGCCAAAGAAGATGCAACGCGCAACCTCTCGAACGCCATTGAGCAAAAGGTTGCCGCACTCCTGCCGAGCTTGATCGGTGGGTCTGCCGACCTCGGTCCGTCGACGAAGACGCTCATCAAGAATGGGGGTTCTATCGGGGCGGGGAGCTACGAAGGGCGCAACCTCTTCTTCGGCATTCGCGAGCACGGGATGGGCGCCATCGTGAACGGCCTCGCCCTCGCGGGGGGCTTCATCCCCTTCGGTTCGACCTTCTTGGTGTTCTCCGACTACATGCGCGGATCAATTCGTCTTTCCGCAGTCATGGGTCTTCAGACTCTCTGGATTTACACCCACGATTCCGTTTGGCTGGGCGAAGACGGACCGACCCACCAGCCGATCGAGCACCTCTGGGCGCTCCGGTTGATTCCGAATCTCCACGTTGTTCGCCCCGCCGACGCCCTTGAAACGGCAGCGGCCTGGACAATGGCCATTCAGCGGAAGCACGGTCCGACGGCATTTGCCCTTTCGCGCCAGAAAGTTCCGAATCTCGTTCGCCCGTCCGGCTTCGTCCCGACCGATATGCTCAAAGGCGCCTACGTCGTCTACGAGCCGAGTTCCGAAGAGCGCATGACGCTCCCGAGCTTCCCGGCCCATCCCGACGTCATCCTGGTTGCGACCGGCAGCGAAGTCGGGGTCGCCGTCGAAGCCGCGAAGACGCTAGCGGCAGAAGGCAAGCAAGTTCGCGTGGTTTCGGCGCTCTGCCTCGAGGTCTTCGACGAGCAAGACGTCGACTACAAGGAGAGCATCCTCCCGCACGGCGTCAAACTTGCGGCGTTTGAAGCGGGGCGTACGGGCCCCTGGCGGGCGATTGTCGGTCGCGACGGTCTTGTGATTGGCGTCGACCATTTTGGCGCGAGCGCCCCCGACAAGGTGCTCGCCGAAAAGTTTGGGCTCACGGCGCCCCAGGTCGCCGACAAGCTTCGCGCCTACATCGGCTGATAGGCGTTTCCGAAGCGCGAAAGCCCTCCCACACGAGTGGGGGGGGCTTTCCTGCTTTTGTCTGGAATATCGCGATCCCGAACCTCTCTGCGATCGTGTGGCCAGGGTCGGAAGGTGCTGGCGGCGATGGCACGTGTGGGCTCCACCGACGACCTTTGATGCCATTTGATTCCAGCACGGCCGACCTTTCGGGTAGCACGCGATGCCAACAGGAGTTACGCCGTGAAGAATCACCTCGCTACGTTCGCCAAAGGTCTTTCCGCCCTCTTCGCCATTTCGCAACTTGCCGGCTGCGGAATCATCAAAGTCAATATGCCCGGCGGAAGTAGCGGCGGAAGCAGCGGGGGGGCGGTGGAAATCCCCTTTCAGCGCTTACCGGGAACTACGATCAGGGCGCCTTGGAG
>JAAFHJ010000331.1 GCA_013298325.1 Myxococcales bacterium
CGGCGCTACCGGGTCCCGACGGGCTGCGGCACGAACCGCATGCGTCGGCGGCACGCGGCGCTCCAAGACCCACACAAAGGGCGCCCACGAGGAGTCGGCGGCGAGCGACGTCGTTCACGGCACGTCGATGTAAAAACGGATGCGGTCCTCGCGGGTTCCGTCGGAAAATGCGAGGCGAAGCTCCCAACGGCCGGGCATGAAAAAGACAATATTGTCTGCGTGATAGGCGCCATCGTCGCCGGGCACCACCGTCGCGTCGGTGCCATGTCCGTGGGCCGGCATGAACGCGCTCGCGGCGACCAGGCGCACGGCCGCCGCGGTCGGCGGTACGGTGACACGAAGCTCGTTGCCACCGCCAACGCGGAGGTCATTGGCTGCAATATGCACGGAAACCAGCCCTGCTTCACTGGTGTATTCGGCATCGACGGCGCCGGTCGTCGCAGCCCCGTCGTCGGTGACGCAGCCGATCGACACGCAGGCGATCAGAGCCGTCCCGAGGAGCCGCGTCATGGCGTCACCGTGAACGGGATTGTCGCGCTCACGAAGGGACCCGACCCGGCCACGAGGGCGTTGTCCTCAAAGACGCCGGCCGTAATGGTGAGGGTTACGTCTTTGGCAGCTACGAGCTTCGCCCATACATCGGCGGTCGGAAGGTAGCTCTTCGTCCCGGTGAATACACGGGCGAGGTTTCCTGAACTTGACTTAAATACAAGAAAGTACCCTGCGCCGTTCATCGGCGTTCCGTGGGCCCAGGCTTCGCGTTCAAACACGAAAAAACGGGACGGTGAGCCCGGCTTCTTCATCGGGAGCGCGGCGGTCTTTGCTTCTTCCCAGGTGAAGAGCGGCACCGGTGACTTGGCAAACACCTGCTTGGCGGCAGGCACCGTCACCGGGACCGACTTCTTGGCGTCGACCGGCTTGGCGAGCAGCGCTTCAAGCGCTTCGTCGGAGGCCCCCTCCTCGAAGTTGACGTCGGCGAGGTTGGCCGCCGGCGTTTCGGTCTCGTCGGAGTGGCTGCAGGCGGTGCCGGCGAAGCCAAGGACGGGGAGTGCGACGAGGGAGAGGGCAAAGACGGCGGGGCGCATGGGCGTTCCCTTAGGTCGTCGGCACCCGGAGGGTCAACGCACCGCCGGCGCGGTGAATTGTCGCAGGCGCCGGAGAGACGGCGAATCCAGGTGAAACGACGATGAAACGTGCCGACCGACGATTCGGTACGTCGCGTTGCATCGGACGGATACGCAGGCCGGAAAACTCTGCAACTACAACATCTTCTTGCGACCAGCCTTGCTTGGCACGCCGTTCGAAGGGGGGAGTTCGTCCGCTTCGGCGCAGAGAGCCACCCCCAAAGACAGGCGGTTGGCAGTTTAGCCAACTGGGGTTACGGACAGGCGAAACGAAACACGCCTCGGAGAATGACGATGAAGACCTTCTCAATCACCGCACAAACCTTCGAAACCTCGATCCCGAAGACGGGCATTTTGCTCATCGACTTTTGGGCCTCTTGGTGTGGCCCGTGTCGCGCGTTCGCCCCAGTTTTTGAAGCAGCGGCGGCCCGCCATCCCGACATTCAGTTTGCAAAGGTCGACACCCAGGCAGAGCAAGAACTCGCAGGAGCTCTCCGTATTCGCTCGATTCCGACGCTGATGATCTTCCGCGACGGCGTGCTGGTCTTCTCCCAACCCGGTGCTCTTCCGCCGGCAGCCCTTGAAGACCTTATCTCGCAGGTCCGAGGGCTAGATATGGAAGACGTTCAGAAGAAAGTCGCCGCCTCCGCCCACCCCTGAAACGCGACGAACTCTACTCTTTGAAGGAATAGCCAAATGTGTCAACGTATTCAGTGCAGCACGTGCGGAAAACCAACGTTTGCCGGCTGCGGTCGCCACGTGGAACAAGTTCTCGGTGACGTGAAACCGGAGGACCGTTGCCAAGGACATTCAAAAGCGGAGAAGAATGACTCAAAAGATGGCTTCTTTAAGAAGCTCTTTGGCGGTTAGGTCGCGTTCCAGAACTTCGAGACGAGGGCGGTACCTTTAGAGGTGCTGCCCTTTTGCACGTTCTTCTGGACTGTCGGCTGCCAGCCCAAACTCTTTCATCTTTCGCCACAAAGTGACGCGACTGATTCCGAGGATCTTGGCGGCCCGCTCTCGGCTTCCACCGGCATGGACCAGCGCTTGGCGAATGCGTGTTTCTGCAGCGCTTTCCGCTCCGCGAGGCCCTTCGGGGGCGACCCAAGATGTTGGCGAAGAGCCCCCCTCGCGGACCTCGGCGGGCAGGTCTTCGCGCCGAATCCAGGGGCTGTCGCCGAGGGCGGCCGCGTACTGAAGGACGTTCCTGAGTTCGCGAATGTTCCCCTCGAAGGGGTACTTTTCCAGCGCTTCCAGCGCTTCCGGTCGGATGCCGGCGACGCCACCACCGACTTCGCCATCCTTTGAAAATTCTGCAACAAAACGCTCAGCAAGCAACGAGATATCGCCGGGCCGTTCCCGGAGAGGCGGGAGGAAGATCGGGATGACGCGCAGTCGATACATGAGGTCGGCTCGGAAGCGCCCCTGCTCGACCTCCCGTCGAAGCGACCGATGGGTTGCCGAGACGATTCGCACGTCGACCGGGATCGCCTTGCGGCCGCCCACCGGAAGGACGGTGCGTGTTTCAATCACACGAAGGAGCTTTGCCTGGAGTTCAAGAGGGAGTTCCGCAACTTCGTCGAGAAAGAGCGTTCCGCCGTCGGCGAGTTCGACGTGGCCCTGCACATCTTTCACCGCCCCGGTGAACGCACCGCGTGCATGTCCGAAGAGCTCACTCTCGAGAAGATTGGGCGGGAGCGCCGCACAATTCAGCGCTCGAAAAGGGCCTTTTCGGCGCTTCGACAGTTGGTGAATGGCCCCGGCGACTAGCTCTTTTCCCGTCCCGGTTTCCCCGCGGACCAGAATGGTGAAGTCGCGGGCTGCCACCTTTTCAATGATTCGAAAGACCTCCTTCATGGCGGCGCTCTGCGTGACCATACCGTGAAACTCGATGGGACCTTCCACGACGGAAATGGCCGCCGGTGCCAAGGTCACGAGGTGCCCTCCGCCGGGGAGCGGGTTCGCGCGGACGTCTAAGAAACTGGCGTCGTCCCCGCCGCGCGGCACGAAGGCACGCGCCGCCCGTCCGGCGGCGAGCGCTTCTGCGACGGGGCGCTGCAGGCGGGAACCACACAGAATTTTTGGCGCGGAAGCGCCAAGAGGTACAGGAAAACCAAGGAGTTCCTCGACGCCATCTGCCACTGCCTCGATGCGAAGCGCTTCGTCAAGAACGAGCGCCGGGCCGACGACGTAGGCGAGGGCCGCAAGGGCGCGACTCGAAGCGGGGGTAGGGCGCTGCATCGGGCGACTGTAACGAACGCTGCAACGTCTGCAACACTTACGTTTCAGGAACGTGGGCCTCTTCAGGGGATTTTCTAGCAGCGACGCCAGGGCGGTAAGGGTGCGCTTGCCTTTTCTCCGGCGACGCGCAAGCCTCCCAGAAAAGGAGTCTAGCCATGAAGGGTCGCCAATCGGTTCTCGATGAGTCGCGCAACAAGGGGATGGTCGCCGGAGCGGCAACGGCGGGCGTCGTTGCGGCAGCTGTCATCGCCCCCCCGGTTGTCGCCGCGGTTGCTGCCGTGCCGGCGGCGCTCTTCGTCTACAAGTGGTGGAAGCACCGCTTGGAAAACGGAATTAAATTCTGAGGTTTAGTTCGGACTTTTCACGTGCGCCCCTCCGGTGTTTTCCGGTGGGGCGTTTTCCGTTTGTTGCGCGCCACGCCAGCGCCGCGCCGGCGCCACCATGTTGCCAACTTGGTTGCAAAGTTGGCTTGGTCCAGGTTGACTGCAGGAATGGGCCGAAAAAAGTCGGATGGTGTTGGTGGTGTCGATGCAACGGAGTTGACGTTTCTCGTCGAACTGGCGAGCCAGTCCACGGATGGCGGGGCCGATTCGAGAGGTCCCCTCTTGGTCGTTGCTGCATCGGCCTTCGGCGGCGGAGCTGCGGGCGACCTGTTTCGGGCGGCGCGGCGGGTTGCGGAGCCCCAAAGCGATGCGCTTCCGCTCGTCCTCAAGTGTGCGCGACCAGGCGCAGGGGCGTTGGCGCTTGCCGCTGAAGCGCGCTGGGCGGCGCGCGCGTTCTCTCCGCATTTCCCGGTCCCGGAAGCGCTGACAACGGTTGTTCGTTCGACGCATCCCGCGATCGCGGTCGGGACGGCGGTCCTCCTCCGTCGTTACGTTCCCGGGGAGGCGCTTTCGAGTCTGGATCTGCAAGATGTTAAAAATAAAGCCGATTTTGCGAGTGTTCTCTTGGGGCAAGTCTCCCGGGCCCTCGCGTCCCTGCACGGTGCGGGGCTTCGCCACGGCGACGTGAAGCCGGCGAACATTCTTGTGAGTGGCGATTCGGGGCTCGCGGTGCGGTTCGAGCTCGGCGACCTTGGGCTCGCTGCACCGTTTGGCGCGCCCCTTGAGGGGGGGACACCGGCGTTCCTTCCGCGGCCGCTCCCGACGGGGCCGGCGGCAGATGCCGACCTCTTCGCGCTCGGCCTCGTGGTTGCAAGCTGCATCGACGTGCGCGTTGGCGAGCTGCTCCGGCGTACCGGCGACCCTGAAATGGCCGTAAAAGCTTGGTTTACTGAAGTTCGCGCGACGGAGCCGCTCCCACTCGCCGTCTCGCTCTTGCTTGCCGCCGAGCCGTCGCAGCGCCCCTCTGCCGCTGCTCTTGCGGCCCGGTTTGCGCCTTCGGCCGTTGGTGCCGCCAAGACGACCGACGACGACCCCGATCGGGTGGCCCGCGCGTGGCTCTCGTTCGCCGCGCCAGCGCTGGATCGCAGGCCGGTGCTGGCGCTCACTGGGCGGCCTCGCGTATGGGCGGAGCGGTATCTTCGCTCGATACCTGCGTTCGATGAATCGTCCGACGACGCCCACGTATCAAAGAAAGAATATACTGGTCTTTCCGTGCGCGACCGCGGGCGTTGGATGCTCGCAAGCCTCGGACGCGCGGCGCTTCACCGGGGGCTCCTTGGCGATCGCTTCGAGGACGACGCGGCGCTTGCGGATTGGCTCGTTGCGGGCGGCTTCAGTGGCCGAAACGCCGCAAGTGATCACGCTGATGAGTCGGGCGAGGGTGCATGCAGCGTTGACCAGGATGACGTTTCTTTGCTCGCGGTTGCGCTTGCAGGGCCGTCGCCAAGTACTGAAGAGCTTGCCGCGGCTCGGGATGCCATCCTCGCAGGGAAGGGGAGTGGGGGGCTGCGACGTTTGGCAGCGCGCGCACTTGCCCGCCGCAATGGCCTTGATGAAGATGCGCTCCTTCTCCTTGGTGACGCCCCTTCCGAGCGCCTGTTCCGAGCCGAACTTCTCCGCCGCGCGGGGGCCGTGCAGGCAGCGGAAATGACGATTTGTTCGGCGCTTGAGGCTCACGATATCTCGGATGAAAATCGCGTTTTTGCCGATGCGATTCGTGGAAGAATTGCTTTTGATCGTGGCGATGTGGTGGGGGTTCAAGCGGCGCTCGCCGCGTTGCCAGTTCGTGGACTGCACATGGCTGGACATGTGTATTTTGCATGTTCAGAATTGCGGCTCTTGGAGGCGTGGCGGCGCGGTGACCTGGAGGCGGCAGCGCAGGCGCGCGATGCGCTGCTCGCCGCCGCGCGCGATTCCGACGAAGAGACGCGGGCTCAGGGCCTCGCGGGGATGGTCGCGCACGCCGGCGGCGATGCCGCTGGCGCGCGCGACCACTTTCGTGAAGCCTCGTCGCGCGCGGCGCGCTTCCGCGCCCCGCGCGACGAGGCGGTGTGGCTCGTGGGGCTCGCCGCCTCCGCGGCCGAGGCGGGCCTCGGCGCGGAGGCGGTCGCCGCTGGTGAGCGCGCGAGCGCCCTCTTCGAGGCGCTCGCGCGCC
>JAAFHJ010000332.1 GCA_013298325.1 Myxococcales bacterium
CTAGATTTTGTGGGTCACGCTGACGGGTCACGCTAACGGGCTGGTCACGCTGCCCTAGCGAGGACCGCGAGCATCCCGTCGAGGAGCGCGATCGCCTGCGCCGCGGTCGGCATCCCCGCTCCCTCGGTGACCTCGGCACGATAACTCAGCGCCACCTCGCTCCGGAGCGCCTCCCGAGCCTCGGCGTAGGCCACATCCATCCGCCCCCGGGCGCGACGATCGAGCTTCGCGGTTGCCCACGCATCAATCGCCCACGAAAGCTCCGCATGGGCCGCTTCGTCGACAGCGATCCGTGCGAGCGCCTGCGCGATCCGCGGATCGGTCGCCCGGGCCGCTTGAAAGGCGGCGACGGCAGCGCCGTAGCTCTCCCGAAGGCACCCTTCGACGCGATTTTCCATCGCGATTTCCTCAATGCTCGGCACCGCCCGCGTCGGCTCTTCCACCGACGGGACCACTCCGCCGTGGCGCACAGCCAGCTTTGTCATCGTCGCCGCGTGGCGCACCTCGTCGCGGCGGGCCTGACGGACGCGGTTCAACAAGCGCACCGGCGCGCCGTGGTGGGCGAGCTCGGCTTCCAGGCGCGCGAACGCATGCACCGCGGCCGCTTCCAGGTAGGCAATCTTTGCGAGGAATTCCCCGAGGCTATCCTCGGTGCAGGCGGCGACCACCCCAAGCTCCTCGAAGCGCCGGCCTACCGCACAGCCGGGAGACGCCGCTTCGAGGAGCACCGTCTCGAGGACCGTGGCGGTGCCATCGGCGGCAACCGCGATTCGGCTCTGGACGATGTCGTCCCCGCTGCCGCAGCCATGACCTTTTTGCAGCACCACCTCGACGCGGTCTTTCCCGACGAGACTCTTCGCCCCCGGGCAGACGGCGTAGTAACCGGCCGGGCGGAGCGCGAGGGCGGCGGCGTGGGCGGTGCGGACCGGCGCGAGAAGCGCGCGTAGTTCGGCCTCGGTGCGGGCCGTCGTCAGGCCACCGGCATTCGAGGCGACGAAGAACTCCGGGAGGAAGTCCCCCTGCCCCCAGCCGCTGTTCTCTTTCATCGCGGCGGCAAGGGCGGCGTCGCAGGCGGGGCGGTCGGTCGCGCTGGCACAAAGGGTGCCCTGGGCGGCGCGGGGCGTGGCGCCCGCATAGGTGAGTGCGTAGGCGTCGTAGCGGGCGGCGATGCCTAGGTCGGCGAGCGGTTCGTAGCCATTGGCGCCGCAGAGTTCGTCGGTGAAGGTCGGCGGGACGACGATCCGACCGCCGTCAACGCCCCCATCGACCGTGCTTCCGTCGGTAGTGCTTCCGTCGGCGCCGGTGCCCGAGTCGGCTCCATCGTAGGCGATCTCGCCACTGCATGCGCCGAGTGCGGCCGGAAGGCAGGCGGCCGAGGCGAAAAGGACCGATTGGGCGAGGCGGCGGAAGATCGGGGAAAGGCGCATGGGACCCGAACAGCAATCGGTACGCCAACCCGACCTTCGCCGCCGGGAGTTCTCTGCAAACGAAAAAAACGCGGGCCTTTCGGTCCGCGTTCTTGGGTCAGTGTGTGCCGTTGGCTCAGGGTCTGTGCCAAAGCGCCCGATCAGCGGCGACGGCGTGTGCGGCGCACGAGGACGAGCGCCCCGGCGACAAGCCCGGCGACGGCGACCGCATCGGTCGGGCTGCCGGCGGCGTTGCAGCCGTATTCGACGTCGGGCGGCGTATCGGCGGGGGTCGTCCCTCCGTCGCCCGAGGAGGAGCCGGGGGCGTCGGGCGTGTTCGGGTCGCGACCGGCCACGAGCTCGTCGTAGTCGCCGGTGCCGTCGCCATCGACGTCCTTCGCCTCGGCCTTGTCGGAGTCGAGGGCGGCGTTGAGGCTGCTCGTGTTGTTGGCAGCGAGGCCGCGCGACATGAGGAACTTCCCAAAGAGGGTCGTCACGGTGCCGTTGCCGCCCGCGTTGGACGTGTGGCAAAGGGTGCAGGCGTAGGTCTTCGGCGAGCTCGTCTTCGACTTGAGCGCCCCGGGGAAGCCGGAGGTCGCGAAGGCGGGGGCGGCGACAGTGAGGACGAGGGCGCCGACGAAAGCTGCGAGCGGGGTGCGCATGGGGGACCTCACAGGTAGGCGTGGAGCTGAAGGAAGAGCGTGTTCGTCGCCGCCGCCTGTTCGCGGTGGATGAAGTCGATGCGGGCGTCGACGCGGGAGACGAAGTACCAGTGGACCGAGGCCCACGCGCCGTAGCCGGTGACGGCGTCGTTCGATTTGAAGTCCTGGTTGCGCGTTTCCAGGGTGCCGATGAGGTGGAGCCCCTGGATCGGCTCGTAGTCGGCCTGGGCGAGCCCAACGAGGGTGCTCTTGGCGTTCTGCCCCTTCGGCGAGAAGACGGCGACGTCGGCTTCTGCCATCACGACGAGCGGGCGGGCCGGCGACCAGCGGGCAAAAGCGCCGTGGGCCTGGCGGAAGGCGGGGCCGGTCGGGGCGGCGATGTCCCGCGAAGCGTGGGTGATCATCGACGAACCGCCGACGGTCAGGTTCTGTTTGAGGGCATACTCCAAGTAGCCGGCGTAGCCACGCGCCCGGTAGGCGTCCGGCGAGAGCTGGAAGTTGCCAGCAATCCCCATGATTTCCGTGCGGACCTTCTCCGAATTGTAGGCGAAGCTCACACCGTGCTGCTGGAACTTGTTGACGTCGGTCATCGTGTCCCGACGAACCCAGGAGTCATGCTCGATGATGCGCAGGCCGAACGGGAGGTTCATGCGCCCCGCCCGCAGGAGCATGTTCTTGTCTTCACCGATGTCGTAGCCGACCCAGTGGTGGCGGGAGACGAGGTGGAAGGAGCGGCCTTCCGCGGAGGAGCCGTCGCCGGTAATCCAGGTCGGGCCGCTCGCCGACGAATTGCCGCCGTCGTTCAAATAGTCGTGGGTATTCAGGTAGCCGAGGCTCGCGTTGAAGCGAAGGCGACCGGCGGTGTACTGGCCGATGACGTCGCTCTGCATATGAAGGAGGCGGCTGTCCTGCTTGGCGAAGCTGCCGTCCATCGTCCGCAGGTAGGCGACGCGGGCGTCGACCTGAAGGAGGAGCGATTCGGGGAGCTTGAGGGCGCCAAAGGCGAATTCGGCCGCCTTCCCCGGGTCGACCGACTCGGGGTCTTTCCCGTCGTAGTGGGACTTCAGGAGCATTTCCCCGAGGGCGCGCCCGTACGGGGTGAGCAGGCTGCCGCCGGAAGGATCGGCGTGGCAGGCGGTACAGGCGGTGTACTCGCGGCGGATCATCCAGGCGTAGGCGTGCGCGTCTTTCGTGGCGAGGAGGCTCACGAGGAGGACGAGCGACGCCGTAAGCAGGCGAAACGCTGCGAAAAGCGGGCGGAGGCGAGCGGAGTACTTCATGAAGGGTACGACGGCAGTGCGAGGGGGGAGTGAGGCGCTACGAAGCGAAAAACGACCGGGTTACAGGCCCGGTCCTCGCAGACTCGCGTCAGTCGGCGGCGCGCGCTTGCGACGCGGGGACCGGGAGGCGGGAAGCATCCATCCAGAGGCCGTCGAGGTCGTAGAGGCCGCGGGTCTCTTCTTGGAAGATGTGGACGACCACGTCGCCGAAGTCCATGAGCACCCATTGGGCATTCGGCAGGCCTTCGATGGAGATCGCACGGATTTCCTTCACACGGAGCGCAGCTTCAATCGCGCCGGCGAGGGCGGCGACCTGGCGCTCGCTGCGGCCGGTCATGAGGACGAGGAAGTCGGCGTAGTCGACCTTCCCGGCGACATCGAGGATCTCGATCCCGGCCGCTTTTTTGTCGAAGGCGGCGATAGCGACCTCCATCGCGGTGCGGCGCGCTTCATCGCTCGCGACGCTTTCGAGGCGATCGACCTTGGCCTTCTTGCGGGCCGGCTCCTTGGGGGCGACCGGTGGCGTCGTCTTGGCAACGACGGCGCGGCGCTTTGCCGCTGCGACGATCTTCTCGGCGGTCGTCGCCGAGGAGGTGGTCTTTTTCGCCGTCTTTTTGGCGGTAGTCGCCCCAAGGGAGGCTCCATGGGAGGAGCGCAGTTTCGGCTTCGCAGCCGTGGTCTTGGAGGGGGTCGTCGTCTTCGTCGCGGCCAAAGGGGGGCTCCTTGAGAAAGTATTTCCTCGACCCCCAAGCACACAATGCGACGGCGGCGGGATTTTCGCGCACCGTGGAACAATCGCCCCAGCGCGTCAACGGGGGAAAGCGCCAAAAGGGCAGAATTCCTGCGGGGCGAGCGCACTTGAAAGTCACATGCAACGCTCTGGAGGTCCGACCGATGGGCGTCATCGCCCGCGCCGCCGACGTTCCGATCCCGAGATGCCCAAAACGCCTGTTTGCTGCCGCTTGGCCGATCCCAAGATGCCCGAAACGCCTGTTTGCAGCCGCTTCGCCGATCCCAAGATGCCCGAAACGCCTGTTTGCTGCCGCTTGGCCGATCGTTCGATGCCCGAAACGCCTGTTTGCTGCCGCTTGGCCGATCCCAAGATGCCCAAAACGCCTGTTTGCTGCCGCTTCGCCGATCCCGAGATCGCCGGGCGTCAGGTCTTTCGGCGGATCTGGGGGCGGGCCGGAAAGCGGCCGTCTTCAATGCGGGGCGTGTAGGCACGCGTCTCCGGCGCGATGGTCGGCTCCGAGCCTCGATCGGCGGGGATCCCTCGGGCAAGGGTCGGCGCGAGGCTGTCGGCGACGCTCGAGCCGGGAGAATGGGCCTCCGGGAGCTCGATTTCGCTGCTTCCGTCGCTATTCCAAACGGAAAACAGGAGGTTCACGTTCGGCGGCGGCGGGAGAGAGCCGGCGACCGTCGAGAGGACGACCGAATCGACGTCGTCGAGGTGCACCGTCGGCGGCCCCTCCGTCGGATGGATGCCCGGCTCCCAGTGCTGGGCCTCGTGGAGGGCGCCGTCGAGGGCCTCGACGAAGGCGGCCATGGATGGGTAACGGTGGCTCGGCTCAAAGGCGAGCGCGTGATCGAACACCTCGAGGACGTTCGGCGGCGCGACCAACCCAAAGCTTGCCGCCGGCGGGAGCGGCTGGAGGGTGCGCATCAGGAGTTCGGCTTCCGTGTCGCCGGCCCGGATCGGTTTCCCGCGAAGCAACGAGAGCGCCGTCGCCGCGAGCGCCCATTGGTCCGAATGGGGGCCGACCCCTTGCGCCTTCCGGCCGAGCCCGGCGCGCGCCTGCTCCGGCGGGAGGAACGCGGGCGTTCCGAGGACGCCCGACAGCGGCGCCTGCTCATCGAGGAGAGCGATCCCGAAGTCGAGGAGGCGGATTCGCCCCGGATAGAACCAGGGGAAATCGCTCGCACAAAGGAAGATGTTCGCCGGCTTTACGTCCCGGTGGACGAGGCCGACGGCGTGCGCTTCGGCAAGCACCTCGGCGACCGCCCGCGTGATCGACGTCGCCTCCCGCCAGCCGAGCGACGGCTCCTTGCCGCGGACGATCCCGTCGAGGGTGCGCCCGGTGAGTAGCTCCATCACGAGGAACGGGCAGCCGTCGGGGAGGAAGCCGTCGTCGAGGACGGAAACAATTCCGGGATGATGGACCTGGTTGGCGACCGCCCCTTCGCGCAAGAACGCGGCAACCAAACGATCGCCGCCGTCGCCGCTCGCGAGCTCGTCGTGAAGGATCTTGATCGCGACGCGGTGGCCGTTCCGATGGGTGGCGCTGTAGACGGCCGCACTCCCGCCGACACCGATGAGGGCGTCGATGTACCAGCGATCGGCGATCTCCGCCCCAACCCGAGCAGCCAGCCCCTGCGCGCTTGTCATGCAGGGGGGACGCTATCATGCGGTTCTGCAGTTCTGCGTTCCGTCGTCGACGATTCCCAAGGTGGTCGCGCTACCTCGCGCGCGGTGCCCGTCGTGCGCCAAACGATGCTTGCGGCGATCGTGCGCCAAGCGTTA
>JAAFHJ010000333.1 GCA_013298325.1 Myxococcales bacterium
TCGACGGGCAGGGCGCCCTCTTGGATTCCGGGGCCAGCCGGCGCAGTCGGAGCCGGGGCCGGCGTTTGGGCACAGGCGCCGACGAGAGCGATGGAGAGGAGCAAACCGAGAGCTGCATGCTTCATAGATGAGTTCCCATCGGCGTCGACGGGCAGAACTTACGGCCACCACCGAACAAAATGAAAAGAAGCGTGCCGGGTGGCACGCCTCTTCCGTCGTCGCAGAGTGGGGCGAAACTACTCCAGGCGCTTGGCGACCCAATAGCCGCGCGGCGTATCGATCGGCTCGCTGATGCCGCCGGGCGGAAGGGCGAAGACCACCGCCTCGACGTTCGCCTCGAGGGTCCCCTTCGGAAAGCGCCCCAAGTTTGCGTCGCTGCCCGAATCGCCTCGGCTCACCGCGGCGCCGAAGTTGGTCTTCGCGTCTTCGGCGAGCTTCTTTGCGAGGGCGAGCGCGTCGTCCTTGCTGCGCGTGCGCGGTGCACCGCCGACGACGCCGTTCTGGGCCCCCTGGTAGGTCACCATGATGATCCCCAGGTTGACTGAATTTCCCGCCGGTACCGGCGCGACTTCCGGGACCGGTGCCGCCGAAGGGGTCGCTGCGGCCGACGCGATGGCGAGGTCGAGCGGGGACGCCGATGCCGGGGGCGTCGCCGAAGGGGCCGCCGAGGCGCTCGCCGACGCGGACGCCAGCGGCGTGACAACTTTGTAGCTGTCGAGCCCTTGGACGGTCGCCGCGACGGAAACGAGGAGCGCGGCCGAGGCGGCGCCCCAAAAGAGGAAGCGATTCACGCGTCGGCTTCCTTCGCGTCGTCGGCAGCGACGACCGGTTCGTCTTTCGCGAGGACTTCTTTTGCTTCGTCAACAAGGCGGAGCGTTGCGATCGGCGGCTCGCCGTAGAGTTCAAGCTGGGTGGCAAGCCAGAGGATCTTCTCGGCAAGTACCCGAACTTCCCCCTGTTCCTCGACGCCAGCGTCCGCTTTGCCCTGGAGGGCTTCCAGGCGCTGCTCGCAGTCCATGAGATCCTTGCGAACCTCGACCGGCTCGACGGCGTCTTTGTCGACGTAGTCGTCGGTCAGGAGCATGACCTTGTCGGAGCCCGCTTCAACAAAGCCACGGGCGACGGCGCACTTCTTCGTGTCCGAACCGACGCGGTAGGTGACGATGCCGGTCTGCAAGGCGGCGAGGAGGGGGAGGTGGCCCGGGAGCACACCGAATTCCCCTTTGACGCTCGGGGCGGTCACTTCGTCGGCGGTCGCCACGAGGGCGCGCCCTTTCGGCGTCACGATTTCGAGGTGGAGCTTGCCGTCCATGTACGATCCGTCTCTTTCGCGAATGTTCGCTTAGGTTTCCGCGCTGCGGCCCGAAAAAAAGAGGCGCACCCACCCGCGCCCACGTTATCGGTGGCCGGATGCATGCGCCTTGCACTCACTTCTTGAGGAGGTCGGCGGCCTTCGCCTTCACTTCGTCGAGGTTTCCGACGAGGTAGAACGCCTGCTCGGGGAGCTCGTCGAGCTTGCCGGCGAGGATCTCTTCGAAGGCGGCGAGCGAGTCCTTGAGGGAGACGTACTTGCCTTCGAGGCCGGTGAACTGGGCGGCGACGAAGAAGGGTTGCGAAAGGAAGCGCTGGATCTTGCGGGCGCGGGCGACGACGAGCTTGTCCTCTTCCGAGAGCTCGTCCATGCCGAGGATCGCGATGATGTCCTGAAGATCCTTGTACTTCTGGAGCGTCCCCTGGACCTGGCGCGCGACCGCGTAGTGGCGATCGCCGATGATCTGCGGGTCGAGCATCGTCGACGTCGAGTCGAGCGGATCGACGGCCGGGTAGATCCCGAGGGCGGCGAGGTCACGGCTGAGAACGGTCGTGGCGTCGAGGTGGGCGAAGGTGGTCGCCGGGGCCGGGTCGGTCAAGTCGTCGGCGGGGACGTAGACGGCCTGGACGGAGGTGATCGAGCCCTTCGTCGTCGAGGTGATGCGCTCCTGGAGGGCGCCCATCTCAGTGGCGAGCGTCGGCTGGTAACCGACGGCGCTGGGAATACGGCCGAGAAGCGCCGACATTTCCGAACCGGCCTGGGTGAACCGGAAGATGTTGTCGACGAAGAGGAGAACGTCCTGGCCTTCTTCGTCGCGGAAGTATTCGGCGACGGTGAGGGCGGAAAGCGCGACGCGGGCGCGGGCGCCCGGCGGCTCGTTCATCTGGCCGTACACGAGGGCCGCCTTCGAGAGGACCGGCTCGCCCGATTCGAGCGTCGATTCCATCATTTCGAGGAAGAGGTCACACCCCTCACGGGTGCGCTCACCGACGCCCGCGAAGCAGGAAACACCACCGTGCGCCTTGGCGACGTTGTTGATGAGTTCCATGATGAGAACGGTCTTGCCGACGCCTGCACCGCCGAAGAGGCCGATCTTGCCGCCTTTTCGGTAGGGGGCGAGGAGGTCGATGACCTTGATGCCGGTCTCGAACACTTCGACCTTCGTCGACTGCTCTTCGTAGCTCGGCGGCGCGCGGTGAATCGGCGACGTCTTCTTGTTGTTGAGCGGGCCGGCTTCGTCGACCGGCTCCCCGATGACGTTCAAGATGCGGCCGAGGCACTCGGGGCCGACCGGCATCGCGATCGGCGCGCCGGTGTCGCGCACTTCCATGCCGCGGACGAGGCCGTCGGTGGAGTCCATGGCGATCGTGCGGACGACGTTCTCTCCGAGGTGCTGGGCGACTTCAACGGTGAGGTTGTCGGCCGCTGCCGAGATGCTCGGATTGGTGATCTTGAGCGCATTCAGGATCTTCGGAAGCTTGCCGTCGTGGAATTCCACGTCGACGACCGGGCCGATGACTTGAACGATCTTCCCTTTGCCGAGACCTGCCGAACCGCTGGACATGATGTGCTCTCCTTGCGTCTCCGGCGGGCTGCCGAAGATTCCGTCGAAGTACGCGCGCGACGCCGAAGCGCTGCGGACCGAATCAAGAGGGGCCGTGGTGGTGCAGACGCACCCACCGCCCGGAACTTGACGCGCGCCATACCAGGTACGGAACAGAAGTTCAACACCGCATCCACCGGGCAACGCGGCGAATTTACGCGGGGCCTTCGGAAAAAGACGCAACGCGCAAAGAATGCGCGCTATCTCACGGGCGTGCTTCCGTCCCTTCTTCTCGCGAGTACGTCGCGCTTTCGCCACGAATTGTTGGTTCGCCGCGGTCTCCCGGCCACGGCACGAACTCCGGAATTTGCTGAAATTCCTGAGCACGACGAGCGCCCGATGGAAATCGCGCGGCGCTTCTCGGAGGGGAAGGCGAAGAGCATCGGTATTCCCGGCGGGCAAGATCACTTCATCATTGGGGCCGATCAAACGCTGGAAGGGCCCGACGGACAGCTCCTTCGAAAGCCGGAAGACCCCGCGGAGCGCCTACGCCTGCTGGCCGGGCAAACCCACCTTCTGCATTCCGGTTTGTGCCTCCGCTATGTGAGCGACCAGGGGGACGAAACGCTCGCGACGGTCGTCGTCTCGACGATCCTCAAGATGCGCCCCCTCGAACGCATGGAAATCCAGCGCTATCTGGCGACGGAAGACGTCACGGGCTCGGTGAGTGGCTACCGCTACGAGGGGCTTGGCGTGTCGCTGATGGAAGAAATCGAGTTTCTTCCGACGGAATTCCCGAATGGCACTTCCGCATTTGTCGGCGATGACTCGGCGATCGTCGGACTCCCGATGCTCGCATTGTTCCGACTGATGCGCCTGCTCCAAGGGTTCAGCGATCGCTGAGTTGGAAGGCCCCGTAGTCGGCGGCCGCGAGCGACTTCGTGTTGTCGCCGTCGGTGACGATGCCGATATAGAGCAAGTTCGACCGCTTAGGGTCGCCGAAGGCACTCTTGTAGAGCGCGCACAGGTCGACGCGTTCGGCCACCATCGGCGCGCCCGCTGCGAGCGCTCCATCGTGCCGGAGTTCGACCTGCTGGATTCCGTGCTGGGACGTCCCGGCCGGCCCCGCCTTCGCCAACCAGCCGAATTTGAAGCCTTCGCCGCTTCGGAAGAGCGTCGGCGTGCGGAAGACGACATACACGCTGGCGGCGACGTCCCTCCACGGGTCGTTCGTCACGGCGGGGTGTTGGGTCACGCGCCACTTCCACTGTAAGATGCACGCATCGGCGAGCGGCTGGTTGGGCGTTTCGGTCCCCGGAAGCACGAACGGATGGCCGAGATGGAGTGCCGGAGGAGCGTCGTTCGCGGCGCCGTCGTGGCGTGCATGCAACGCTTGTCCGCCCACCGAAAAGACCTGCCGAAGGGCCGCCAGATCGTGTTTTGCGGGGTCTTTCCAAGACGTTCCGACGGAAAAGCTGCCGCCGAAAGACTCCGCCCACACGACGGTGGGGGTGCCGTCGGCCCGCGCATTTTGACCGTTCACCAAAACCGAAGCCGCAGTCAGAACCAGTGCCGCTAGAACGGGGCGTCGCATGGGCGAACGGTCTACTCGGGGCGACGAAATGATCAAGGGCTTGACTAAGATTCTGCGCCCGCTGCTGGTCGTGCCGGTCGTTATCGCCCTCGGGTTCCTCTCGCGGGCCTCGTTCGCCCCCGCATTTGTGCGCGAAAACGTCGGTGATGCCCTCTACGCGGTGCTCGTATGGGTGCTCCTTAGAGCCCTCTTTCCGAAGCAATCTCGGTTACTTCACGCCATCGAGGTGCTCGGATTCTGCTTCGCGATTGAGTTGCTCCAGGCGGTCCCCGCGGCACCTGGCTCACTGCTTGCCCGGGTCCGGGCGCTCCCGTTCGCCGCGCTCGTCCTCGGCCGCGGCTTTTCAGTCGCCGATCTTCTTCGCTATTTTGTCGGCGTCCTCGGGGCGGTTGCCGCGGAGAAGGTTGCGAGCCGCGCGACGCCTCCCGACGAGCACAAGGGCCACCGCGAGGGCGAGGGGGAGTCCGAGCCCCACTGAGCCGGCAACCGGGCCGATTCCGCAGGAACAATCGGTATTTGGGTCGGGCGGTTCGGCCGCGTCAGGTTCGGCTTCGAGCCCATCGGGCCCGATAGGCGGCGGGTTGAAGGGATCGGCCGCGTCGGTCTTCGTGCCAACATCGGCCCCGGCGTCGCGGGCCCCGGCGTCGGCGGTACAGTCGGCCCCTTTTGGAAAGCCGCCAATCGGCGTTTTTGCAAGCCTTTTCTCGGTTTCCGCGCCGTAGGCCCCGTCTTCCGTGAGCCGATCTTCCGGATGATTGATGTTCCACAGGTGTTGAAAGGCGAGAACCGAGAGGCCTCGAATGTCGACGCCCGCCGCCGTGTAATCGTAATGAACGGGGTCTGACGAGCCGAGCCAACGCCAACTATTTGCGGTAAATGCAGTCCGCCATCCTGCCGAATCATCTACGTCGACGGCGAGCGCAGACTCGTGATTGCTTCGCCCCGGTTTTGCCGCGAGCGAAATTCCGCATCTCCCTTTGAGATACCACTGATAAAGCAGGAACTGTTGAGGGAGTGTCCGGAGGGCGCTGTTCACCGCAAGGGGCGTCCGCCGCGCAGTGGCGACCTTGGTAAGTGCCGCAGCGGCCCCAGGCTGCAAGAAGGGGAAGACTGCCGATCCGAGGGTGACGTTCGGCACCGAATCAATGCGTGCAAATGTCCCCGGGCGAAGGCACTGAACCTCCGCTACAAGCTGCTCCCCAAGCGGGCGCGCGACGGCGGTAGAACAGGCCTGCGTGACTGCCGCCGAAAGCGGATCGGCCGCCGTCAACGCTTGGGAAATGGTCCCGACCCCATCGTCTTCCCCTTCATTTTCTGAGGAAGATGCTGCCGGATCTTCATAAGCGCACGCCGCGGTGACAAACGCCGCTGCGAGGGCCAAACCGGCCAGCCCCCGCGACCGGGAGAGCGCTGTGGCC
>JAAFHJ010000334.1 GCA_013298325.1 Myxococcales bacterium
ACTCACGGCCGGGAAGGTCCACGCTTCTACGTTTGAAACCCTCGCGACCGTTCACGAACTTCGTGGGCGCGCCGAGGGGGCAAAAGTCGTGGCAGCGACCCACGGCGCTCTCATCGGTTCCCCGCGCCCGGTCGGCGGGGCCGACGTTCGCGCGCTCGATCCGCGCCTCGACGACTTGCTCGCCCCCGAGGAATTTTCGAGTGCTTTCCGGGCCTTGCTCGCAGAGGCCGGGGTCGCTCTCGACCTCGCCCTGCCTCTCGACCTGAATGCGCTGGAGGCACAGGTCCTCCCCAAGCAGGCGATTGCGACGCAGATCAATCAGATGGCGAGCCAGCTCGGGATCGGCCCTGTCGCCCTCTACCTTTCCTCGAAGGTGGGGCCGAGCGCGGTACCGCTCAGTAGCGCAAAGCCGGGAATCGTCATCGGCACCGAACTCCTCGAAAAGGCGAACGACAAAGCGCGTAAATTCCTCGTTCTCAAGGCGCTCAAAGCGATCACTTCCCATTCCGCTGCCCTCCTTCGCGGCGAAAGCACCGCGGGGGACGGCGGGGGGAGCGACGGCGGCGTCAATCTCGACCTCGTCATCGCCGCCTGGCTCCAAGGGTTCAATCCGAGCTGGGTCGCCCCCGGCTTTGACGCCGAACGGGTGAGCGCGATGCGAAGCCGCCTGGAGCCGTTCCTCCCGACGGAAATCTCTCCAAATCTCGGGATGATGGCGCTTGAAGCGGCGTCTGCGCTGCCGAGCCTTCGCGGCCGCGTCCAGTCGCTGGCCAACGCGTGGCTCCACCGCACCGCACTCCTCGGAATTGGCGACCCCGCGAACGCGCTCGAAGCGATCTCCTGGGGGCACGGCCTCGATACCCTGAGCGCCGACGCCGACGCACGTGGCACCTTTGTTGCCGACCACGATGACGCCCGCGATCTGGTCATCTTCACCGTTTCAGACAACTACCTCGAAGCTCGAAAAAAGCTTCAGCTCCCCTGAAACGTCTCTGTCCAAGGCGCGCAGCTACCGCACCGAAAACCGAACCTCTTCAACGCCTTGGTCGCTCTCGACGCGGAGGAGGTGGGTGCCGATGGTCATCGGCAAATCCTCCGACGGGACACGCTTCCCGTCGAGAAACACCTGTCGACGGGTAGGCCCTTCAATGCGCAAAGGCACGCGCTGAAGCGCCGCGGGGCGGTCCGCATCGAGGAGATAGCGCGCCCCGTCGCGCGGGGAAACAATCGACAATGGGGAGCGCGGAAGCTCGGGTGCCCCTGGGCAGAACGGAGACTCCCCTTCCGGCAAGAGCGGACGCCCGGCACGTTCGGCCCACCGCGACGCCTCCGCCGGGTAGCGCTCAAAGACCTTCCGCTCCAGGACATCTGGCGAACAGGACGGGCCCGCACGTAATCCGTTCCGTTTGTCGATGTAGGCCATCACGTGCATTGCGCAAAGATGGGTCGGCCGTCGATCCTTTGGAATTTTCTCATGAATTCGATGGGGACAGTCCCGCGAAGCGAGCTCTCCGGAGAGTGCGCAAAGCTCGACGTCGTCGTCGGAAGAGTCATCCGCGGCGGCCGGTTGCGGCCCCGGCGGCGCTACGCGACCGTGGGCGGCCAGAATGACGCTGTGAAAGAGCGGCGCGGCGCCAGAAACACCCGTTGTTCCGGCCATCGGTGCGCCATCAAAATTGCCGACCCAGACGGCGACAGTGACACGATCGGACCACCCGACCGTGAGGTTGTCGCGATACCCTTTTGACGTTCCCGTCTTGACCGCAACAGGGAACGGAAAATCTGCCAAATCGCGATTGTTTCCGAAGGCAGCGCGACGAGCATCTGCGTCTTGAAGGACGTTCTCCACGTTCTGAACAACCGCAGGGGGGAGGAGGAACGGACTCGGGGCCTCTTCCGGCGGGCCTGGAAGAAGTCTGAGAGAAACGGCACGCCCTCCGCGTGCGAGGACCGCGTAGGCGCGGGCGAGTTCGTAGAGTCGCGTTTCACCGTCGCCGAGAGCGATCCCCTCCCCATAAAACTCGGGAGCTTCCGTAAAGGTCGTAAATCCAAGCCTTTTCAGCTGGTCAACGACCGCCGGGACGCCGAGTTCGTGGGCTTCTCGCGCCGCGGGGACGTTCCAGCTGTTGGCGAGCGCCTCGCGGAGGCGCACCGGGCCGTGGAAGCGACCATCGTAGTTGTTGGGCGCGAATTGCCCGCCGTTTCCGCTGGGGAACGTCGTCTCGACGTCCATCAACAGCGTGGCAGGGGTCTGCCGCAGCGTCTCCATTCCGAGCGCGTATACAAAGGGCTTTAGCGTCGATCCTGGCTGGCGTGCAGCCAGTACGCCGTCGTTCTTTCCGAGTGCGCCGTCGTCGGTCCAATCGGGGGAACCGACCCAGGCGAGGACGTTCCCCGTTTGATTCTCAATGACGAAAACGGCTGCGCCTGCGACGTTCTTGTCACCCAAGCGCTCCACGACGCGGGCGGCCGCCTGCTCCGCTTCCCGCTGGATGACGGCGTCGAGGGTCGTCCGTACTTCGGCGCGCCGCGGCCCCGACGGGACGCCCAAGGCGACCGCGGCGGGGGATGGCGTCGCCGCCGCGAGCGAAAATCGCAGAAATTCGATAGCATGGGGGGCACCAAAGCCCCCTTTGGTGAACGTCGGCGTCAGCGGCTCGGCGAGTGCGGCCGCGCACGTGGCTGCGTCGAGCATACCTGCATCCTGCATGCGATGAAGGATGACGTCGCGGCGCGCGAGGACACGCTCGGGGTGCTTCGTGAGGTCGTAAAAGGCCGGTCCGCGGGGCATCGCCGCCAACGTTGCGGCTTCGGCGGCCGTAAGTTCGCGCGCGGGCTTGTCAAAGTAGAGGCGGGCCGCACGGCTGGCCCCGGCGACGTTCGGTCCGAAGGGGGCGTCGTTGAGGTAGGCCTCCAGGATTTCGTCCTTGGAGAGGGCGCGCTCAATCTTGAGGGCGTAGGCCATCTCCATCCATTTCCCGCCGAATCCTCGCTTGTGAGGGCGTTCGACGCGGGCCAATTGCATCGTGAGCGTCGACGCGCCGCTGACGATTCGCCGGCGGACGAGGTCGGAAAATGCGGCGCGAGCGACGGCGACAACGTCGACACCGGGGTGGTCGCGGAAGCGCTTGTCCTCCGCGGCCACAACGGCGAGCGGCAGCCACGTGCCGAGATCGGCGAGGGTGCTGTGCTCGGACCGGACGCCGTCGTCGGCGCGAACCTCCCGTAATAGATGACCATTTCGGTCGAGGAAGCGCGTCGACGGCGCACGTTCGGCCCCCTTTTGGAGCGGCCCCGGAAGCGCGACGAACAGGGAGAAAACGAAGAGCAGGAGCGGCGGTCCGAAGACGACCGCCCCCGCGGCAAGCGGCCATCGGTACCGCCGAGCGAAAGAACGTATCGGCGTAGTCATGGATGACGGGAGTTAGCGCGCCTTGGTCGGCGCAAGGGCGGCCGTAGGCGGCAGCTCCTTCGGCGCGAGAACCTTGATTTGAGTGGCTGCCGTCCGACCAAAGACTTCGGGCTCATACATGCACTCCGCACGCGTCGGCGGGACGATGAACGACCCGATTCCGGTGGCGCGCGCCAGGTAACGGAAGTGATAGGCGCCTGCGTTCAGATGCTCCACAAATACGAGGACTTTGTCATCATGAACCTCTTTGTGGAAGGGGCGCGACTCAAAGCCGTAATCGCCGTAATTCTCCTCGTTCCCCTCGTCGGCGGGCCCTTCGGCACCGTTGGCCGACGGGGCGCTCGTCGCAAGCTCGCTCTGAATCGCTTCAAAGCCGGCAGGCAACGGATCTTCAATGACGACTTGCTCGCGGGAGTCGGGGCTAACGACGAGGAGATCGACCATGACCAGGTCGCCGGCGTTTACGTCTTTGACGACGGTCGACGGGAGCTTGCGTTGGGCGTCGAGGAGGTCCTCGGGGCGAACAACGCGGAGGGCGCGCGTCACGAAGAACCCGCGCTCAAGCGGCTGTTTCGGGAGCTCTTTCGTCGCGTAGCGGAGGCGCGCCGAGTAGTACAAAGTGCCGGATCCACCGAGCTTTTGGAAGGCAAGCGTGCTTCCCGAGGCTTCCGCGTCGAAGAGCTTTGCCATCGAGAGGGAGGCCCCCTTTTGGGCCAGAGACGCTCCGTGGAAGGGGGCTTCCGTCAGGAGCGATCCGCCAAGGAATACGCGAGCATCGTAGTCGGGGGCGACCGCCTCGCGGGCCTTCCGGAAGCCTTCGAGAGCCAAGAGCGCCCACGCCGTCTCCTGGGTCGAGCGCCAGGTGCCGCCGCGCCGGGAGGCGAGCAGCCCTTGAGCGAGCTTCGTCGCCATTTCGTTCTGCGGATCCGAAGCGAGCACACCGCGCAGCGCCATCGCCGTCGTCCGGGCCGGCGAGTCGAGGTAGCGCGCGTAGCGGTCGTCCGCATCACCGACCGTGGCGCCAGAAACCCGAACGCTCGTCGCGCCGTCCAAATCGGCGATCAAAGCCTTCTGGGCGTCCGGACTCCCCTTAGAGACGGCCAACGCGTGAAGAAGAAGGGCCTTTGAGAAGAGGGGCAGATCCTTCTTCCGCTCGACCAACTTCGTCAAGTAGCCGGCATCCGGTTTTCCGACGGTCGCCAAGACATCGGCAAAGAAGACCTGCTCCGGCAAGTCCTCACGATGGCGGCCGCGGCCGGCAGAGAGTTCGCTGCGGAGGAAGCGCTGCGCATCGGCGAGCACATTGTCCGGAACTGCGTGGCCCGCCTTTTTTGCAGCATCGAGGCCGAGGAGCGCCCAGCCGGTTACCCACGGATCGACATGGGGGGAGTCGTCCCAGTAGGAGAACCCGCCGGAAGGACGCTGGCGCGCAACAATCTTCCCAATCGCCTTGTCGACTTCCACGTCGGCCTTCGGAGGCAACGCAATTCCGAACGCTTTCGTCAAATCTTGAAGTGCGACGAGCGGCAAGAGGCGACTCGTGAGCTGTTCGGTACAGCCGTAGGGGTACTCAATCAGCTGTTCAATGCCGTGATCGAGACCGACGAGGGCGCTCGACGAGAGCTTGACGTCAAGCGTTCCGAAGTCGCTTCGCGCCTTATCGAGCGCGCCGAGGCGCTCGCCGCTCGCGTCTTTCGTCTCCCCCTCGAGGGCCACCGTCTCGATGCTCGTCGGCACCTGAACGTCGCGCCCCAATTTCACGCGATCTTTCAAGCCGTTGGGGCCCTCTACCGAGAACCCGAAGTTGGCCTTGCCGACGGTGCCGGCGGTCCACGGAAAGCGAACCTCAATGCTGCCGTTCGCCGGGACGGTCACCGTTCGTGACGCATCGCCGTCGAGTTTTACGCCGGAAGCCTCTGCTTTTACCGTAACTTGCGTCTCGGGGAGCCCCTTCGCAGTGACGACGACGCCCGCTTCAAAGACGTCGCCCGCACGGAGGAACCGCGGGAGCGCCGGACGCGCCATCAGCGGCCGCGACGTGATGACCTGGTTTTCGCCGAAGCCGAAGCGATCGTCTTTCGACGCGGCGACCGCCATCAAGCGATAGGTCGTAAGTCCGTCGGGGAGCTTGAAGTGGACGTGGGCTCGCCCGTCGGCGCCTGTGAGGACCGTCGGTGCGAAGAAGGCGGTCGCGCGGAAATCGCCACGGACTGCGCCGCCGCCGTCGCCACCGTCGCCCCCCTTGTCGCTGCCGGCCGGCGGCTTCAAGGTGAAGATCGAGCCGAGATCTTCACGCATTTCGTGGGGTACGAGCGCTGTCGGTCGGCGCCGCGAGAAGGCCGGAATCGGGTCGGGCGTCTTGTAGCCGGTCAGCATGAGCACGCCTTCGTCGACGGCGTAGAAGGTGACCGAACTCTCGACCCCCTTGCCGGCGGCGAGGACCGCGAGA